>JAITSR010000025.1 GCA_031287655.1 Clostridiales bacterium | reverse complement strand
CGGGGGTCGTATGCCACGGCTCGCATAACAACTTGTCGCCGCTGCTGAACAATCTGGATCATGTGATGGAGTACAACTACACGGTGGGCAACAAGGTGATCCTGTGTCATTTCCTGCTGCCGGAGGAACGCGGCTCCAAGGACAAATATCTGTTCGCGGCCGAATCCTTCAACAAGATCGCGGCGACTTTAAAGCATAACGGCTTTGACTTCGCGTATCACAATCACGACTTTGAGTTCCGTGAAGTCTTTGACGGCAAATGCGGGATGGATTTGATCGTCGAGAACACGGACCCGCATCTGGTCGGACTTGAGCTGCACATCGGGCAGCTTGCGCAGTTTGATCTCGACCCGGTCGCGTACATCAAAAAACTCGGAAGGCGCGTGCAGCTGCTCCATGTACATGCGTTTTCGGGCAAGGACAACGCGCCGTTCGACAGCATCCCGGCGCTCAAAGCCGCGCGCGAGCTGGACGTGCCGTGGGCGATCCTCGAGAACGTCTATCCGATCCCGATCGATTTTGCGCGCGTAAAGCAGGACGTCGCTTCTATCCGCGACGCCGCGAAAGGTCTGTAAAAGGGAGGCTGAAGAAGATGGAGAAAGTAAAAGTCGGCATTATCGGCTGCGGCGTGATCGCGCGTCTGACGCACGGGCCGGAATATAAAAAGCTCAGCGACCGCGTCGAAATTGTCGCGGCCTGCGACATCATCAAAGAAAAGCTCGACTCGTATTGCGATCTGCACGAGATTCCGAAGCGCTACACAAAGATTTCCGACCTGCTCGCGGACAAAGAGATTCAAGCCGTCGACGTGTGCCTGCACAACAACATGCACTCGCCCGTCGCAATCGAGGCGATGCGCCGCGGCAAGGACGTATACAGTGAAAAGCCGATGGCCGGTTCCTATGTGGACGCCGTCGCGATGATCGAGGCGTCGAAGAAGTATGGCAGAAAGCTCCATGTCCAGCTCGCGCAGCTGTACAGCGCAAGCTCTTTTGTCGCAAAGCGCCTGATTGAGAACGGGGACCTCGGGAAGATCTATCACATGCGCTCAACGGGCTTCCGTCGGCGCGGCCGCCCCTATGTGGACGGCTATGGCGAAAAGGAGTTTGTGAGTTCAAAGGTCGCGGGCGGCGGCGCGCTGCTGGACATGGGCGTCTACCACATCTCCCAGCTCCTTTATCTGACGGGCAACATGAAGCCCGTGCGCGTCGTCGGCAACACCTATCAAGAGATCGATATGGACCCGAAGCGCAAGGAGATTTCCGGCTATGACGTCGAGGAGCTGATCACGGGCATGATCGACTTTGGCGGCGGCGTCACGATGGACATGATCGAGTCGTGGGCGATGAACTTGGACAACCTTGAGGGCTCCTCGATCATCGGCTCGAAGGGCGGCGTGCGGCTGAGCCCGTTCAGCTATCACTTCACGAAGCACGACGTCGTGTTTAACGCGACGATGGACGAAACGGACCTGAACTTCCGCTCGTCGACGGTCTACCCCGAGCAGATGTTCTATCGCTCGTCGCAAGGGCATTGGGCGGCGGCGCTGCGCGGCGAGTGCGAGCTGCTCCCGACTGCGGAGATCGCGCTGAATACCCAGCTGATCCAAGAGTCGCTGTACCTTTCAAACAAGCTCGGGAGGCAGGTCACGACCGATGAGGTCATCGCGTCCAGCGTGTCAAAGAACACCGAGGTCGTCGGGCTGTACGAGTGAGCCGCGGCGCAAAATAAATGAGATGATTGTGAACATGTTAACCGCTGACTAATTTCGATAAAATGAAGGGGGCAAGCCTATGAAAATCGCAGATGTCGCATGGGGCTGGACGCCGATCCCGGAGGATACGCCGGAGGGGGATTCGCTGATTCGGATCGCGGATCAGATTCGCGCGCTGGGCTTTGAGGGCGTCGACTACCTCGCCACGCCGGAGGGCCTCGACCAGTTCTACAACGAGGCGAACAGTAAAAAACTCGGCGAGCATTCGCGCTCGATCGGGCTCGAACCGAATGTATTTGTCTTTCAGGCGGCCGATTGGAACAAGGCCGACGCGGCTGTGCGCAAGAAGAACCTCGACTACTTTGAAAAGTGCGCGAAGGTCGCGGAGTGGGTCGGCTGCAAGATCATTTCCGGTCTCTCGCCGCTCGCGTGCGGGGCGGCCGGATGGCGCTTTAAGGCCTCCGCTCCCGCGCAGAAGCAGAGTTACAATCTGCCTTCGGACTATGACTTCAAAGCGGACTGGGCGAGACTTGTCGACGGCTATAAGTCCGCGCTCGCGATCGCAAAGCGGCACGGCCTGCGTATGTCGATCGAGTGCTTTCCGATGTCGATGGTCTCGACGCCGCACGCGATGTTAAAGGTGCTGGAGGACGTCGGGGACCCGGATTTCGGCATCCAGCTCGACACGAACCACCTTGTCGCGCAGCACATCGACCCGGAGTGGACGATCCGCATCCTCGGCGGCAAGAGTCTCTTTAACATCCACTGCAAAGACAACGACGCGGTCTCACGCGGCAACATTCCGGCAGGCGCCGGGATTGTGGACTACACGGCCGTCATCGGCGCGTTAAAGGACGTCGGCTACAAGGGCAATCTGACGGTCGAGCTCGAGTTCACGGACAACCCAAGGCGCTACAACAAGCAGGCGCTGGATCACTTAAAGCTCTGTCTCGCCGGGGAGTATTAGGCGGCGGGTATATGTACGGCACGTTTTCATACGATGCGGGCGGCAATTCTGCCGCCCGCATCGTATGAACGCAGTGCGGGGAAGGGGGCGCCCCTCGCATGAAGCGACGGGTCCGCGGCATCCGAAAAAAACTGACTCAAACGTATGTGATCCTTGTCTGCGTGATGTCCTGTGCCTTTGTTGTAAGCTCCGCGATCGTTTTTTCCAGCAGTGTGCGGCAGCAGACCGCCTTTTTTTTGAATCACAACGCGCAGCTGCTGGCGGAGCGGATGTCCGACCTCGTGCGGACAATGGAGAGCTGCTCGAACGCCGTTATGCTGAGCCTGAATCAGGTTGAGGTAGTCGGCGGGATTGAGACGGTTTCGCAGACCGCTGCGGGGGATGCGGATTTGGCGCGTTACAACGCGATCACCCTGCACTTGTTTCTTGTGGGGCAGGTTTACCGCGAGGTCGACGCTCTCGTGTTCATTGATAACGCGGGCAGGGCTTATTCGACAAAGGCCGAGTTGGAACCCGGGATCGCGCCGCGCTTCCTCGACCGATACCGCACGCTCCTGACGCGCGCGGCGGGGAAAAGCATTTGCGTTGGAATTGTACCCAGC
>JAITSR010000419.1 GCA_031287655.1 Clostridiales bacterium | reverse complement strand
AACCAGCAGAACCAGAGGATAAACACGCCGAGCGCGCCGAGTGTCAGGCTGTGGCCGGGGATCGCGCGGCTCTGGCCCTCCGGGCCGTACTTCCCGATGCGCGGCCCTAAAATCGCCGCGCCGACGAGCGCCGCGACGCCGCCGACCATGTGTACGGCGGTCGAGCCCGCAAAGTCGTGAAAGCCAAGCTCAAAAAGCCATCCGCCGCCCCATATCCAATGCCCGGACACGGGGTAGATCAGCGCGCTCACGACTAAGCTGTAAATGCAGTACGACGAAAACTTTGTCCGCTCCGCCGTCGCGCCCGAAACGATCGTCGCGGCCGTCCCGCAGAACACCGTCTGGAAGATGAAAAACGCGTCCGACGGGATGTTCGCGCCGTAGTTCCCGCCTGTCAAGAGGTCCGGCGCGCCGATAAAGCCGCCGAGCGAGGCCCCCTGCATCAGCCCGAAGCCCAGAATCCAAAAGCCGATCGAGCCCAAGCAGAAGTCGAGCAGGTTTTTCATGATGATGTTGCCCGCGTTCTTCGCCCGCGTAAAGCCCGTCTCAACCATCGCAAAGCCCGCCTGCATAAAGAACACGAGCACGGCGCCGAGCAGCACCCACGCGGTGTCAATCGATGAATACAGACTCATGCCGTCTCACGCCCCTTCCCGTTTTGTAACCCCATCCCCCTCGACGATCTCTTTTGCGGCCTCCACGAGAAGGCGATTCTGTTCGGGCGTGCCGATCGTGATCCGGCTGAGCTCAAAGTTGCCGCGAATCACGATCCCGTGTGCCTTGAGCGCCTCGGCGAAGCTCATCGCGTCAAAGCCCGTGTCGATGTAGAGGAAATTCGTCTCCGACTCATAGACGCGAAAGCCGAGCGCCTCAAACTCGCGCGTCAGGTAGCGCCTGCCCTCGTGGATCGTCGCGAGCGTCTTTTTGACAAACTCCTGATCAGAGAGCGCCGCGATCGCGGCCTCAATTCCGAGCGCCGTCGCCGTAAAGAACGTCGCGGATTTTGACAGAAGGTCATGAACCTCCTTGCCGGAGAACGTGTAGCCGACCCGTTCGCCCGCGAGTCCGTAGAGCTTTGAGAACGTGCGCAGCACGACAAGGTTCGGAAGCTCCAAAACGAGCCGGTAGAGGCTGGCGTCCGCGCCGTCCCGCGAAAATTCGATGTACGCCTCGTCGAGCATGACGATGATATGCTCCGGCACGTTTCGCAAAAAGCGCTCGAGCTCGTCGCGCGGCACGGCTGTCCCGGTCGGGTTATTCGGGTTGCAGATCATGATCAGCTTTGTTCTGTCCGTGATCGCGCGCTCCATCGCGCCGAGGTCGAAGCGCAGCTCAGAGTCGAGCGGGACCTCGACCGGAATCCCGTTTTGCCGTTGGACATACCTGCGATAGGGCAGATACGTCGGCCAACAGAAGATCGCCTCGTCGCCCGGACAGACGAACACGTCGGCGACAAGCTCCAAAGAGCCGGTCGCGCCCGATGTGACGAACAGATGCTCCGGGGAGATGTCGTAGAACTCCCCGAGCGCGGCGCAGAGCCTTGATGCCCGGCCGTCCGGGTACTCGTTCAGGCGGGCCGCGGCGTCGCGGATCGCCGCGACCGCCTTAGGCGAAGGCCCCAGTTGGTTCTCGTTCGACGAGAGCTTGTGAATCGTCCGCAAATACGGATATTTTTTCAGAACGGCCGCCGGCCCTTCGCCCGGCATAAACGCGGGCAGCTTGTGAATGACCTCTTTGGTCAGGCCGGACATTGATACTGCGGTGGACATCATAGCCATGTCAGAATCTCCTTTGCGTGTTTTTGGGTATCATTTTATTTCGTGTGTCTTTTTTATTTACTTTGCGTATACGAAACGCATGTCAAAGAGACCGCGAAAATCTTGGTCAAAGCCCGTATACGAGGGGTTGACCAGTGTGATCGAGTTGTTCACATAGAGCGGGCTCAGGTAAAAGCCCTTCCCGACCAAAACAAACTCCGCCTCATGCAGCATGGCCTCGCGCTCGACCGCGTCCGTCACGGAAATGGACCGCTCGACCAGCGCGTCATACTCGGGATCGTTCACATGGTTGTCGTTCTGCTTCGAATAGGAAGTGTACATCGCAAGATACGTCATCGGGTCGCCGAAGTCCGCAGTCCAGCTCATCCGCGCGAGGTCAAAATTGCCCGCTCTGCGCTCGGAAAGATAGACCTGCTGCTCGAGTCCGGAGAGCTCAATCGTGACCCCGAGCGTTTGCTTCCATTGGTTCTGCAGCACCTGCGCGACGTTTGACTCCTCCTCCGTGTTCGGGTAGATGTACAAAAGTGTCGGGAAGCCCGCGCCGTCCGGATAGCCCGCCTCCGCAAGGAGCTGCTTCGCCCGCGCCGCGTCCTCCGTAAACATCGGCGCCGCCGTCTCGGCGTACAGCTTGCCGGATTCCGCGATGCTCGACATATTCATTGACACAAAGTGGTCGGAGGGCGCTTTGTCCGCGCCCAGTATGTCGCACAACTCGCGGCGGTTTACCGAGATCACGAGCGCCTCGCGCACCTTGGGGTCTTTGAGCGCTTCACTTTCGGCGTTCAGCAGCGTATAGAGCGACGAAAGGCTCTTTGCGATATTGATGTCCGGCTGGTCTTTGTAGCGTTCGAGTACATAGTACGGGGCGGTCCCGACGACGTCGATCTCCCCGGTTTGATACGCGGCGAGCCGGGCCTGCATGTCGTCCATAAAGCGCGACGTATAACTTGCGAGCTTGACCTTGTCCCTGTCGTAGTAATACGGGTTCGGGACGTAGACGAACGATTCGCCGGGGTTGTATTCGCTGAGCATGAACGCGCCGTTCGTAAAATACGTCGAGACGTCCTTATCCCAGTTCTCATTCTCATCGGTCGCGACGTCGTGCTTCGACGGGAAGTACACGGGCACGAACAGCAGTTTTAAGAAGAAGGGGCAGGTCTCGCGCAGCGTGAACACGAGCGTTTCATCGTCAGGCGTCTCGACGCCTACGGCGTCCAGCGGCGCGCCGTCCATATAGGCATCCTCCGCGCCTTTGATGTAGAACAGCATGTCCGCGTAGGTCGACTGGTTTGCGGGGTCGAGCGCGCGAATGATCGTGTTCTTAAAATCCGCCGATGTGACGGGGCTGCCGTCGCTCCACTTTCCATCCTTGCGCAGATGGAAGGTCCAGACGGTCATATCGTCGTTCACCTCATAGCTCTCCGCCGCGCGGTATTCGATCTCCCCCGCCTGCGTGTACTGCAAAAGTCCCTCAAGGCAATACGAATGGATCGACCAATATGTGCGCCCGACGTTCTTTGCAGGGTCAAAGCTGCCCGTTTCGCCTTCACCCGCGACGACAAGATGCGCGCCGTCGGACGAGGCGGACGAAGCCGACGTCCCATCGGCGGCTGATGTGGAACCGTCGGCGCCGGACGAGGCGGACGATTCGGCAACTGTTCCGGCGGACGTGCCGGAATCCGCGGTGGTCGCGGCGCCCGCCGGCGCGGCGCCCCCGCCGCAAGCGGCGATTTGCAGCAGCAGCGCGAGGGTCATAAGGAAACCGACGAGCCGCGCGAACGCGTGCCGGGAGCCTGCGCCCGCTTTTCTTTTTGTGCTTGCGGATGTGTTTTTGCCTGTGATCTTGCCTGTGTTTTTGCCTGTGTTTTTGTTCATTTTTCGTTTCCTCCTTGTTTTGGCATTTTGCCTCTTGTTGGATTTACGTTCATAAGTCCCGCGTTTTGCGACAGATTATGGTGGGTTACGGTGGTTTACTGCGTCGCCGTGATGTCCGCGACGCCGAAAGCCCGCCTTTGCTGTCGGCGCCGTTGCGAATACTGGTAGCAGCGGACCGTGCGGCCGTCCGGCTGCCGGTAGTCCGGCGGGCGCGACGCCGTACATTCGGGCAGGATATAGGCGCAGCGGCTGCAAAACGGGCAGCCCGGCGGCGCGTCGATCGGGCTCGGCAGTTCCCCCTCCGGGATATGGACATGCGTCGCCCGCGCGCGTTTGGGGTCCGCGATCGGCTCGGACGACAGCAGGAGCCGCGTATACGGGTGGAGCGGCGCGCCGTACACGAGCTCGACGGGCCCGTATTCGACCATGCTGCCAAGGTACATCACGCCGATTCTGTGGCTGATGTGCCGCACCATGCTGAGGTCGTGCGCGATGAACAGATAGCTCACGCCGCTCTCGCGCTGAATCTTTTCAAGCAGGTTGATGATCTGCGCCTGAATCGAAACGTCGAGCGCGGAGATCGGCTCGTCGCAGACGATAAAGTCCGGCTCCGTCGCGAGCGTCCGCGCGATCCCGATCCGCTGCCGCTGTCCGCCTGAAAATTCGTGCGGATAGCGCCGGATGTGATCCGGCTTCAACCCGACGAGCAGCAGGAGCTCCTGTACGCGCCGCCTGCGCTCCGCGGGCGGATAGAGCTTGTGGATCACCATCGGCTCCTCGATGATGTCGCCGACCGTGTACCTCGGATTCAGCGACGCGTAAGGGTCCTGAAAGATCATCTGCATCCGCCGCCGGAACGGGGCCATCTGCTTTTCGGAGAGACCGGTCAGCTCGATTCCGTGAAAGAACACCTTGCCCGCCGTCGGCTTGTGGATTTGCAGGATCGCGCGCCCGAGCGTCGACTTGCCGCAGCCCGATTCGCCGACGATCCCGAGCGTCTCGGCCTTTCCGACCGACAGGCTGATCCGGTCGACGGCCTTCAGGTACTTTTTGGGCGCGAAGCCGCTCTTTTGCACTTCAAAAAACTTTGAGAGCCCCTCGACGCGGAACAACGCGTCCGCTTCGCCGCGCGCGCCCGTCGCCTCGAACGTTTCGGCCGCGTTTTGCACTTCTGCCGTTGCTGTATTCATGTCGTCGTCACCTCCGTCTCCGAATGAACCCGGTTCGCGCGCGGGTCGCAAAGCCAACAGGAGCAGCTGTGCGTCTCGCTGAACGCCGTCCGCGCCGGCGCGTGCCCGACGCATACGCGCATCGCCCGCGCGCATCTCGGCGCGAACGCGCAGCCGTCCGGCAGCTTCAAAAGGTCGGGCGGCGAACCGGGAATCGGGATCAGCGCCTTCTTTGCGTCGGTCGAATGGTTGTTGATACTGCCCAAGAGCCCTTCCGTATACGGGTGCCGCGTGTCGTAAAAAATCTCGTCCGCAGTGCCTTCCTCGACGATCCGCCCCGCGTACATAATGCTGATTCTGTCGCAGAGGGACGCGACGACGCCGAGGTCGTGCGTGATCAAAACGACCGCCATCCCTTCCTCGCGCGCGAGCTTTCGGATCATCTCGAGGATTTGCGCCTGCACCGTGACGTCGAGCGCCGTCGTCGGCTCGTCCGCGATCACGAGCTTGGGGTTCAGCGAGAGCGCGATCGCGATGATGATCCGCTGGCGCATCCCGCCCGAAAACTCAAACGGGTACTGGCGCATACGGCTCTGCGGGTTCGGGATGCCGACCCTGCCCAAGAGCCCGACCGCGATATGCTCCGCCTCTTTTTCAGTGCAGCGCGTATGCGTGATAATGCCCTCGGTCATCTGCCGCCGGATCGTGAGGATCGGGTTCAGATAGGTCATCGGGTCCTGAAAGATCATCCCGATCTCATTGCCGCGAATCTTGCGCATCCGGACCTCGTAGTCGCGCCTCTGCGCCTTTGATGTGAGGCCGGACGGCGAGATGTCGCGCCCGTCAAATTCGATCGTCCCTGTCGGCACGCGCCCGTTGTCCGCCAAAAGGCCCATCAGCGTCAGCATTCCGACGCTCTTGCCCGACCCGGACTCGCCGACGACGCCGACGATCTCTCCGGCGCCGACGCCGTAGTCGACATTGCGCACCGCCCGGACCGTACCCTGCGGCGTCGTAAATTCCACTGTGAGGTCCTGAATATTCAAAAGCATAGGGTCGTCCCCCTTCATTAGATGTTTTTTCCGCCAATCCATGGCGTCACAGCAAATCAGCGGCGGGATTTGGGGTTCAGCGCGTCGGAGAGGCCGTCCCCGATGAAATTCAACGAAAAGATCGTCACGCAGATCGCGAGCACCGGGTAGACGACTTGCATCGGGTAGATGTCGATGAAGGCGCGCGCGTCCTGCACGAGCGTCCCCCAGCTTGCGAACGGGGCCGAAATGCCGACGCCGACAAAGCTCAGGAACGCCTCCGTGAAAATCGCCTGCGGGATCATGAACGTCAGCGTGACGATGATCGGGCCGAGCGCGTTTATGAGCAGATGCCGGAACAGGATACGCGCCTTGCTCGCGCCGATTACGAACGCCGCCGTCGAAAACTCCAGCGTCTTGAGCTTTAAAATCTCGCTCCGCACGATCCGCGCCATGCTGACCCAACTCGAAATGCAGATGCCGATCAGGATGCTGCGAATATTTGAGCCGAGCGCGAGCATAATCAGGATTACATAGAGCAGCGACGGGATCGCGTAGATGATGTCGACGACCCGCATCATCAGCATGTCCGCCTTGCCGCCCAGATACCCGGAGATGCCGCCGTAGGCGATCCCGACGGCCATGTTGATCCCGGCCGAAACAAAGCCGACCATCAGGCTGATCCGCGCGCCGTAGAGCAGGCGCACAAAGATGTCCCGCCCGAACTTGTCCGTCCCGAACCAATGCGCGAGGCTCGACCCGCTGTTCCGGGATGAGGGGTCCTGCCCGTCGAACGTGTAATGCGAAAAGACCGGGCCGAATATCGCGAGCAGCACGACGGCGCTCAGCACGATGAAACCGGCCATCGCGAGCTTATTCCGCGAAAACCTGCGCGCCGCGTCCGCGATAAAGGACCTGCTCTCGATCGCGATAAACTCGCTGTCCTTTTCCGACTCGTCGAGCGGCAGGAAAAGGTCGTCGCTGATATTCATATTCACGTCCACGTTCGTATCCATATTCATATTCATACTCATACTCACATTCACGCCTGCGTTCGTATTCATACGCATCTTCATATCCATTTCCACGGTCGTCCCTCCTTTTAAACAGACAGAGGCCTGTGCGCTTGCTCATATACCGCACCGCGCCGCGCCGCCGCGGCGCATGTTTTATGTATCCAGCCGGAGCCTTGGGTCGACGAGGCAGTTCACGATGTCGGACAACAGGTTCGCGAGGATAATCAGCATCCCGACGAAGATCGAAAGCCCCATGATCAGCGTATAGTCCCGGTTTGAGATCGCGTTCACAAACTCCTTGCCGATCCCGGGAACCGAAAAGATGTTCTCGACCACGAAGCTGCCCGTCAGAAGAAAAGCGATCGTCGGGCCCGAGGTCGTGATCACCGGGAGCACGGCGTTCTTTAACACATGTCTCAGCCGGATTTTCAGGACGCTCAGCCCCTTTGCCCGGGCGAGGATCACATATTCCTGTGAGAGCGCCTCACCGAAGCTGTTTTTCACAAGCCGCGACATCACCGCGATCGGATACGCCGAGAGCGTCGCGACCGGCAAAATGTAGTGCGCCGGGGTATCGAGCCCGAGCACCGGCAGCAATTTCAACTTGACGCCGAACAGCATCATCAAAAGCAGCGCGAACACATAGTTCGGCACGCTGACGCCAAGCGTCGAGGCGGTCAGGATCGCGCCGCGGACGACGCCGCTCTTTGTCACGGCCTGCCAGATACCCAGCGAAATGCCGAGCAGGAGCGCGACGGCAAACGCGATCAGGCCGAGCGACATCGTGTAGCGGCCGCTCCGCGCGACTAGGCTGTTGACGGTCAGACCGGGTTTTTTGAACGAGACGCCGAGGTCGCCGCGCACGATGCTTGAAAGAAACGAGGTGTACTGTTCGCCGAGCGGCCTGTCGAGCTTGTACTCGCTCATCAGCCGGTCGAGCACCGCCCTTGAAAGGTTGTCCGTTTCAAACGGGTTGCCCGGCATGAGCCGCGCGAGAAAAAATGTGACTGTGATCAGAACAAACATCGTCAGGACGCCGATTCCGATTCGCTTCAATATATACTTCAACATCGCAGATACCCTCCCTGTTTAAAGGAATACGCTTCAGCGGCGCCGGAGCTTGCCGCGCCCCGGTAAAATAAAAGACGCCGATACAGAATTGATCTGATCGGCGTCTTTGCCAACTCATCATACTATGCTATATGCTTTGCTATATTGCTAATGCGAATGATAATGCTATACCGCGCCGGGCGCTTCCGCCGCCTTTGGCGGACCGCCCCCTTCAACCTCTGTGCGCCGCTGTCGCGCGAGCGCCCTGATTTCCGAACTGTAGATCAGACCGACGACGATTACGGAGCAAAAATCCGAAAATGCGTTGGCCGCGGCCACGCCGGTCACTCCCCAAATTCTCGGGAACAGCAGCAGCGCGGGGATCAGGAACGCGCCCTGCCGTGAGATCGAGATCAGCACGGCCCTCTTGGGCCTGCCGGTCGCCGAAAAGAACATCGAAGCGAGCGTTTGGAAACCGAGTACAAATACGCCGCACTTCGAGATCCGCATCGCCCGCACGCCAAAGGCCACAAGCTCCGCGTCGTTCGCGTTGAACAGGTGGAACAGCGTCTGCGGCGTGAACATCATCAGCGCCCACACGAGCAGGGAGGCCCCCGTTGCGAGCGCCTGCCCGAACAGCGTCGCCTGCCTGACGCGCTGCGTTGCGCCCGAACCGTAGTTGTAGCTGATCACCGGTGAGATCGCCTGATTGACGCCCATGATGATCGTCAAAAGGAAACTCTCGACCGTCGCCGTCACGCTGACCGCCGCGATTGCGAGCGACCCGCCGCGCGCGAGTTCGAGCCCGCCGTAGTACATCAGGGAACGGTTTATGAACATGTTTGTGACAAAACTCAGCGCTTGGAGCGTCGAGGGCGCCATGCCCATCACGATGATGCTGAAAATAAACCGGATGTGTACGACGCGAAAGCCCGCCCACTTTACAACGCTCTTTCCCCGGACAAAAAACAGGAAGCCGATGAAGCCGGATATAAACTGGCTGGAAAACGTCGAGATCGCCGCGCCGCGGATGCCGAAGCCGAGACGGCCGACGAGGATCGAGTCGAGTGTGACGCTCAAAAAGCCGCCGATCACCGACGCGAACATCGCGTACCGGATATTGCCCTGCGCGCGGATCGTCGACGCGAACGCGATGTTCAGCATCAAAAAGATCTGTCCGGCAGATGTGATGCGAAGATACGAGACCGCCATCGTATGGAGCTCCGTGCCCGGCGCGGCCCCGCACAGCGCAACGAGCGACGGGGTAAAAAGGCCGTAGGTCAGGGCGAGCAGTCCGCCCGATACGATCGCCTGAATAATGACATTCGTAAATACGCGGTCGGCTTTTGCCTGATCCTTCGCGCCGAGACTGATCGAGAGCATCGCCGCGCCGCCGATCGACATAAACAGCGAGAGCGCCGTCGTCACATTTGTCAGCGGGAACAGTACGGCGATTGCCGCGAGCGCGTCACTCCCGACGAACCGGCCGACGAACATACGGTCGATGATGTTGTACGCCGCGCTCATCAGGTTCCCGAGGATCGCGGGCAGCGCCATCATTAAAATCAGCTTGGGGACACTCTCGGTCCCGAGCCGCGTCGTCCTGCTGATGTCTGTTTTCTTTTCCATACCGGAGTCCCCCTTTGCCTTTGCAGCGGTCTGTGCCGCCGTGTTTTTTTGCATTTGCCGTCTTTCGGTCACTTTTGCCGCGATCCGCGCCGCCATGTTACTTGTGCCGCGTCGTCGCCTCGTTCGTTTTCAATACTATACATGTATAAATTTGATCTGTCAATTCTTTTTTTGAAATTTATGCACTTTTATAGAATGGCACAAAGTACGGGATGTTTTGAGGTTTTCATATGGCAAAATATACTGGATCGGCATATTTCACCACGTTTTCCTTCTATTATTTATACTTGACTAATAATATCGGCTCTGCTAAACTGTTCTCAATGCACTTAAAAAGCAGCCGCGCAGTTGTAAAAGGAATAAAGGAAAGAGAAAGGCAAATCACATGGGGCAGTATTCAAAGGGAAGCGAAACAAAGAGCGGTATCCTGCTCGCGGCACGGCAGCTCTTTTATGAGCGCGGGTATCAGCAGACGTCCGTCCGCGACATCGCGAACGCATCGGGCGCAAACCTCGGTCTGATCCAGTATCACTTCGGCTCCAAGAGCGCGCTCGCGCTCGAACTCTACGCTTCATTCCGGAACGAGCTGAACAGCCTCGCCGAGGCACAAGGCATAGCAGCGTCCGGGACCTGCACCTTTTTCCTGTTCTGCAACATGGTCGAGCTCGCGTATGGGATTCGGAGCAAGCCCTTCGGCCGCTTTTTCGCGGAGATCATGCGCGAGCCCGACATCCGCCAATACTATCAAAAGCGGATCATCGCGCGGCTGCGTATGTACAACAAGCGGGAGGTTGACGAGGTCTATTACCAGATGACCTGCGTCGCGATCGCGGCGATGAAGCCGGCTCTGATCGACTGGGCGATCGGCGGCGCGGAACCGGTCGAGGGCCGGAATGTCGTCGAATACTACCTCGGGGAATACATCCATTTTCTCGGCGAATCCGCGGAGCTTCACCAAACAATCCTGACCGAGCTCACAAATTATCACTTTGACGTCGGGGAGCGGTTTACGCCGATCCTCACGCGGCTCGCGGGCGCAAGTACGGCACTCGCGGGCGCAAAAGCGCCGACGGCGGATACAAAAACGTTTCCGCCCACCGCGCGCCAAGGCGATGAAGCGGTTGAAAACACGACGGGCATCCGTCCCGCTCTGAAAATAATTCGTTAAAAAGGAGAGTCTAGGATTATGTTGAAGGTACTGCACTATGGGAGCAAAGGCAGCGACCTCACCCTGATCGAGGAGATCAACAGGGACTATGGGCTCGATTTCACGCGGCTCGACGACAGCCTGAGCCTCGCGAACGCCGGGGCGGCGGAGGGCTTTCCCGCCGTCTGGATTTCAACCTCGAGCAAGGTGGATCGGAACGTCGCGGGCGCGCTTATTCGCGCGGGCGTAAAATACATCGTGTCGCAGGCCGCGGGTACGGACCATCTCGATATTGAGAGCATCCGCGAATCCGGCCTGCTCGCGGCGAATGTCCCGGACTATTCGCCGAGCGCGATCAGCGAGTATTCAATCCTGCTCGCGCTCTCGCTTTTGCGCAAACTAAAGCCGACGATCCGGCGCGTCGACGCCGATAACTACACTTTGCCCGGTCTGCGCGGCCGCGAGCTCAACACGCTTGCCGCGGGCGTCGTCGGCGCGGGGCGGATCGGCTCGGAAACGATCCGGCTCCTGCGCGGCTTCGGCTGCGGCGTACACTACCACAGCCGCACGGAAAAGCCGGAACTCTCGGCGCTCGCGGAGTACCACGCGGCGCCCGGCACGCTCTATGCCGCCTGCGACATCCTCTTTTTTCACTGCCCGCTGACGCGCGAGACGCGCGGCATGGTAAACCGCGAGACAATCGCCGGGATGAAGGACGGCGTGATTCTGATCAACACCGCGCGCGGCGCCATCTTTGACTTCTCCGCGGTGCGCGACGCGATGGACGAGGGCAAGGTGGATGCGCTCGGCTTTGACGTGTACGAGAACGAGTTTGAGATTCTGCGCAAAATCCCGATCGGCACAAAGCCGGGCGACCCCGTATTCTGTGACCTCGTGTCGCGCGACAATGTGATCTACGCCCCGCACGCGAGCTTTTTTACAGACAAGTCGGTGCGGGCGATGGCCGCCGGCGCGGTCGCGAACCTCCACGCCTATCTCACGTCGGGCCGCTGCGCAAACGAGTTGACATAATATCACTGTTTCGATAAGATAACCGGTGGGAGAAAACCAGCTATGATGCAATACATAAAAGCCATGCGAAAGCATATCGGTCATGAACGGCTGTTGGTCGTAGGCGCAAGCGTGTTTATTCATAAAGATCATAAACTGTTGCTGCAAAAAAGGCTCGACAACGGTTGCTGGGCTGAACACGGCGGCTGCTGTGAGCTTGGTGAAGTTGTGGAGGAAGCCGCAAAGCGCGAGCTGTTGGAAGAAACAGGGCTTATCGCCAACAGCCTTGAATTGCTCGGTATATTTTCCGGCAGGGAATTGTACTATACATACCCCAATGGCGATCAGGTGAGTATTGTTGACATCGCTTATTTGTGTGAGGATTTCTCCGGCGAAATGAAGGCGCAAACCGATGAAACGTCAGACCTCCGATGGTTTGAGATTGATAATTTGCCGGAGAACATATCGCCGCCGACGATACCTGTGTTGAAACGATGTGTGGAGGTTCTAAAAGAGCGGCAGAACCGCTAAATACGCTCGGTCGTTCGCGGGAATTAAATTGGGAGAAAGCCGCGATAAAACGGGGAATCGGCAGACGTGTCCACGAAATATCTCTCACCACTGGTGAGAGATATTTCGTGGACGAATATTGTCAGCCTTTGACGGCCCCGATCGTCAGGCCTTTGACAAAATACTTCTGCAAGAAGGGGTAGACGCAGGCGATCGGCACGACCGAGATGATGGTCATTGCGGCGCGGATCGTCTGCGTCGTGACTCGTCCGGACGAGCCGTCCCCCGACGAGCCCAAAGCCTCTGCAAGGACGGCGTCGCCTGACATGGAGTTTGCCGAGTCGAGCACCTTTTTCAGTTCAAATTGCAGCGTGGAGAGGTTCCGCGTCGACGAACAGTACAGCATCGTATCAAACCACTGGTTCCACTGATTGACGGAGATAAACAGGCTGATCGTCGCGATTACGGGCAGCGCAAGCGGGAAGATGATTGTAAAGAGAATCCGGTATTCGCTCGCGCCGTCCATCTTTGCCGACTCGGTCAGCTCAAACGGGATCCCCGCGATATAAGAGCGCATCACAAGCACGTTAAAACCTGAAATCGCGGGCGGCAGGACATAGACGAGAAAGCTGTTCATCAGCCCATACGAGCGGAACGTCAAAAATGTCGGGATTAGCCCGCCGGACACATAGAGCGTGAACAGCGTCAGCTTTGTGATCAGGCCGCGCAGTACATAATCCTTGCGCGTCATTACATACGCCAGCATCATCGACAGCGGGATACTGATCAGCGTGCCCGATATGGCCCGCAGGGCGGAAATCATTGCCGAGTGCGGGATTGCAGACGTTTTGATCAAAATCGTCTCATAGCTTTTCAGTGAAAAAACCCTTGGCCACAGGTAGATACCGCCGCGGACCGCGTCCGTCGAATCGTTGAACGAGACCGCGACCGTGTTGATAAACGGGTAGAGCGTCACGATACAGACAAAAAGCATGAGGACGACGTTTACGGAATCAAAAATCACATTTTCGGCGCGGGCGGAAATGCGACCGAGCGCCATTCGACCGCCGGGGATTTGAGCTTGAGCATTGGAAGCCATTGTTATCACCACTCCTTTCCGACCACTACATGATACCTTCGCCGTCCAGCAATTTGGCAAAGGTGTTGCTGAGCACGATGAGCACGACCGACACAACGGAGTTGAAAATGCTCATCGCCGCGCCTTTTGAGTAGAGCGCGAGCTTCATCGCGAATGTATAGATGTAGACCTCAAGCGTCGTCGCCGTGTCAATCGTCGACGGCGTCATCAGGATATAGATCTGCTCAAAGCCGACCGACAGCAGCCTCCCGATCGACAGGACCAGCATGATCTTGATCGTCGGTGTGATGGACGGCAGCGTAATCGCGAAAATTTTCCGAATCCGCCCCGCGCCGTCCATATCCGCGGATTCGTACAGCGATGGGTCAATCGAAGTCATAACGGCCAAGTAGACGATCGCGCCATACCCGGCGCTTTTCCAAACCTCGCTGAGCGCGGCGATCAGCCAAAACGCGTTTGGCAGCCCCATAAACGCGATCGGCGACGAAGTGATGCCCAAGCGCTGCAAAATCTCGTTGAGGATGCCGCCCTCCGGGGAGAGCGAGACAAAAATAAGGTTCGCGGCGACGACCCACGACACGAAATGCGGCAGGTAGCTGATCGTCTGCACAGACCGCTTGAACCATGAAACGCGGATCTCATTGACCAGCACCGCCAAAAGCAGCGTAAAAAAGTAGGAACAGATAATTTTGAGCGCGCCGATGCCAAGCGAATTGCGCAGCGCGCGAAAGAACTTCGGATCGGCAAACAGCTCCGCAAATTGCCGCAGCCCGACCCACTCCTGCTGGAAAAAGCCGATCTTGTTTGAAGGCCTGTAATTTTGAAACGCGATCAGCCAGCCCCAAAGCGGAAAATACGAAAACACGAGAACAAACAGAACCGGAAGCGACAGGACGACAAGCTGCCGCTGCTTCCAGAGCGTGGCCCAAAAACCCCTCGGCTTGCCGACACCCCTGATGGCAGCCTCAGCTTGTGTTGAATGAACGATCAAGACAGCCCCCTCCTTTTGAAAAACGGAGGTCAGAATACAGAACTTCTGACCTCCGCGCCTTTGCGTTTTTAGACCTTTCGGAGCCGAAACCTACTTATAGAACTGCGTGCTGTCCCGGATCATCTGCGTCGCGAGCACTTCATATTCCTTCAAAGGAAGCGTATCCAACACGCCGCAGAACTCTTGCCAGAGCTGCTCAAACTTTTCTTCCGTGCCGGCCTGAACCATTTTTGGAATGTATTCCAACGAGATTTCAAGCGCCGTGTCGCCCGCGATCTTAGCGGGGTTCTGCGGGTCGATGCGCTGACGGATTGACCAGCCGACTTCATATTCCGCGTCATAGGTCGGGGCAAACCAGCTGGAGAACGTCGTGTACCCGCGATCCGCGTAATGGGACAGAAATTCCAACTCGAAAGGCTTATACACGTTTTCGATATAGCCCTGCGTCAGCTGCGGGTTCGGCAGCGTTTTGCAACCGGGCAGCTCTTTGAGGTTCGGGTACAGGTTGAACCATGTCATAAGCTCAATGCCCCTCTGATGCCGCGTCTCCTGCACGGAATAACTTTGCCACTGCTCGACGCTTTTTTCATGCGTGCCGTCCGCGGCGACCGAATAGTCCTCCCCCTCGATCCCCCAGCGAAGCAGAATCTGCGCTTCCTCCGAGCAAAGGTCGCTCAGGAACTGCGCGACGCGGTCGGGGTCCTTTGCCGATGAGGAAATGCCGATCCCCTGACCGCCCGTAAAGTTGCGCGCGCCTTGATACCGCTCGCGCTCCACACCCTTGAACGTCACCGGGAACGCGAGAAGCATACGCTCCGGCGCGGTCGTCTCCAATGCGGCGAGGCCGTTCACAATCGCCCATCGTTGGTCATATAAGCCTACGACGCGGCCGGAGGCGATCTTCGCGTTGTACTGGTCGTCGGTCTGCATGAACATTTCGGGGTCCGCGACGCCTTCGTTCCAGAAGTTGAACATCATATGCACAAACTCTTTTTGAAAATCCTGATTCATGATGATTTTCGCTTCGAGCGTCTCGGGCTCGACAATCGTCAGGCCGTCGTTCTGATACCCGGCGAGGAAACGCGAACCGCCGTATTCAATCGCGCTCGCGCGCACGGCCTCCGTCGGCACCGTAAAGCCGATCGTCGGCTGTCCGTTAAAGTCCGGATGGGCTTTTTTGTAGTCGATGATAATCCTCTGCCACTCGTCAAAATCCGTCACGACCGGGTAGTCGTTTTCTTTGAGGGCGTCCATGCTCAGATAGTAGCCCGCGGCGGGGTAGACGCGGTTTTCCGTCGCATGCTGATAGCTGATCCAATAAATGTGGCCGTCCTCCTGCGTCATGAGCTTATAGTAGGAATCCGTGTAGCAGTCGTTAAAGTTTGGCAGCGTATCGAGGTAACTGTCGAGCGGTATCAGCGCGCCCGCGCCATAAAAGTCGCCGGACGACTCGCCTGTGCTCAAAAGGTCCGGGTACTCGCCGGCGGCGATCAGGAGCGAAGCCTTCTGCCGGGCGTCCGCGCCGACGAGGAACTCCATTTCCAAGTCGACCTTCGTCAGCTCCGCAAGCGCCTTGCCGACCGCCGTATCGCGCCACGGGTCGTATGTCGTCGCGGAGTTATACAGGTACAGCATTTTTAAAGAGGCCGGCGTCCTGTCGAACCCGCCCGACGCGGCCGGAGCGGCCGCCTCTGCAGCAGCCGCGGCGGTCGTCGTTGCGGCTGCCGCAGTCGTGGCCGCCTCCGCAGCCGTTGTGGCCGCCTCCGCGGCTGTGGTCGCCGCGGCCGTTGTGGCAGCCGCCGTTGTGGCCGCCGCGGTCGTCGTATCCGTCGGCGCCGGCGTACAGCCGCTCACGGCGACCGCGATCAACAGCAGCACCGCGAGAAATAGGCTGGTTGTTCTTTTTAAACTCATTTTCAAATATCCTCCTTTTAAATGTATGTACCAAAAATATGAATATGGAGTTCATTTTTTGGTTCTAATTCATTATATCACGAGTTTTCCCATAAACACCATGTGCCGACTGATACTATATTCCTTTTTTTTGAAAAAATAGCGCGCTTTTGTGGAGAAACGGGAATGGAGATATAAATAATGGATACAAATCTGTCTATTTTGTATAAACATCCCGAATGTCCACTTGATTGCGCAAGCGCTCCGCGCCTTCCCGATACGCCTTGATATTTTCGCAGATAATCTCGACGCAGTTCCCGGGCATGTCCGGCATCTCGGGGGTGCAATGCGGCGTGATCACCATGTTTGGCAGATCCCACAGCGGGCTCCCCTCCGGAAGCGGTTCCGTTTCAAACACGTCGCTCGCCGCGCCCGCGATCGTCCCGTCCCGCAGCGCCAAGGCGAGCGCGGCCTCGTCCACGACCGCGCCGCGCGAGATGTTCACGAGCAGCGCCGTCTTTTTCATCATTGAGAGCGCCGCCGCGTCGATCAAGTGCCATGTCCGGTCCGTCAGGCGCGCGGCGAGCACGACGACGTCGCTCTCGCGCAGCAGCGTCTCCACGCCGTCGCCGCGCTCCGCTGCCCAATACCGGTCGACATTCGCGGGGACCGCGGCGGCGGACCTGCCATAGCCCAGTACCGTCATTCCGAACGCCTTTGCCCGCGCCGCGATCTCCCGGCCCGTATTGCCGAGGCCGACGATCCCGATCGTCTTTTCATAGAGGCCGCGGCTGTCCCGATAGAGGTTGTTCCACACATGCTCCCGCTGCTGCCGCTCCGCGAGCCGCGAGCGATAGACAAGCGACAGCAGGAGATAGAAGGTGTGCTCGGCGAGCACCGGCCCCGAGCGGCCCGCGGAGCTCGTAAGCGTGATCCCGCGCTCAAAGACCTCCGGGCGCGCGGAGTTGTTGATCCCCGCGTGGTTGCAGTGAATCCAGCGGAGCTGCCTGCCCTTTTCCAAAATTAAACTGTCCGCGTCGCCCGCCAGAATCGCGACGTCCGCGCCGCCCTCGAGCGCCGCCGCGATCGCCGCGCCGTCCTTAGGCGCGGCCCGAATCACCCGAGCGGGGCGCAGCGCTTCTGCGATACGCTCCCAGTGCCGGCCCGTGTACTCGACCGTGACCAGCGCGGTCCCTATCGTCCTGCCCTCTCCCTCTCCCATCTTTCAGACCTCCGTTTCATAATGATCTTTTCATACTCGTTGGCTTCTGGTAAAATGCCCATGCGGCATTTCTTCAATTACAGCGTAAGATGGTTGTATAGGTTTGCTGTGGTTTACAATGGTTGTGTTCGCTTTGGTTCATAACATTTTACCATTTTTGAAAGATTGCCACAATTCGCGGTAACGCGGTAACAAAATCTGACAGAGTGAGGGGCTTAGGTCTATGACGACATATATCGCCCTGCTGCGGGGCGTCAATGTGGGCGGCAACAACAAAATCGACATGAAGCGGCTCAAAGCGGAATTTGAGAGCCGCGGATTTGCGAATGTCATGACTTATATCAACAGCGGCAACGTGATTTTCGACAGCGATACGCAGGATTTATCCGAAATCAAATCGGTCTGCGAAGCTGTGATTTCAGAGCGGTTCGGGTTGACGATTGCCGTCAACATCATCTCCGCCGCCGATCTGCTGGACGCCGTTTCGCACACGCCGGACTGGTGGCGGGCAGACAAGGACTTCACGCACAACGCCATCTTTGTCATTCCGCCCATGACGGCGGAGGAAGCCTGTGCCGCAGTTGGCGAGGTAAATCCGGAAAACGAGCGCATCGCCTGTCACGGTCGGGTGATTTTCTGGTCGGCTTCGCTGAAAACCTATTCCCGGACGCGCTGGTCAAAGGTAGTTGGCAACAAAGCCGTGTACAACGCCATTACCATCCGCAACGCGAACACAACCGTTAAGCTGGCGGAACTGATCAACATGCGCAAAGTCAAGGGGGGCTGAAGACGGCGTAGAACACGAATTGCATCCGGCTGATTATGATGCCGCTGCGGAAAATATTTTAAAACAGGGGGAAACTGCATTGGGAAACATTGAAAAATTTGATTCCATAGCGGAGCAATATGACACCGCGGAACGCATCATGGTCGCAGACGCCATTTCCGAGCATATTCGCCGCAGCGTGGGCGGCTTTGCGGGGAAACGCGCGATTGACTACGGATGTGGAACGGGTCTTGTCGGCCTGCGTCTGCTTGACGTTTTCCGGCAAATTCTCTTTATTGACGCTTCACCTAAAATGGTTGAATGCGTCAAGCGCAAAATTGAGGATTCTCACGCACAAAACGCGGATGCGCTGCAATGTGATTTGCTGGTTGAGAATCCATCCGGTTTGAAGACCGACTATATTATCGTCGCGCAAGTGCTGCTCCACATAAAAGACGTCGAGCTGTTTCTGCGGCGTCTGCGTCCCGTACTGAATGACGGCGGACATTTGTTGATTGTCGATTTCGACAAAAATAACGAGGTGGTCTCCACTGAAGTTCATAACGGATTTGATCAACAGGCACTGGGGGCAACCGTGCGCCGGTGCGGGTACACGCTAATCCGTTCCTCCACGTTTTATTATGGGAGCAAGATGTTCATGAACAAAGACGCGTCGCTGTTTATGCTTGACGCTGAAAAACAGTGATACAACGCTTTTTTTGTGTGATTTGTTGACATGGGTTTTTTCACTGTGCTATGCTTCTTTCGGCATAAATAATCACTGTTCGTCACATATTCTCATGCTAGGGGTGAGTGCAATGCCGTCTCTTATGCAGCACTTATTGGCCGCGCGGCTTTATCTGGCGATGGACGCGCAAACGGGGCGGCCGGTGCGGTCGCCTGTCGCGGCGTGGGGCGCGGATCCGCGGTTCTGGGTCGGCAGTATCGCGCCGGACGCGGTCTCCGGATGGAAGGAGAAGGACCATTCACATTTTCGCGACGCAGAGGACCGCGGGGCGGCGCTCGCCGAACTCTCTCGCGCGACCGGTTTTGCCGAGCCCTTCGCGGAGGCGGTCCTTTTACATTTGTTCGTCGACTGGAAATGGGATCGGGGGCCGATGCAGGCGTTTCGCGACTTGCGCGGGGATTCCGATTGGTTTTTGCCCTATCGGGACGAAATCCGCAAGCTCGGCGTATGGCTCTACCACCACACGGACTGGAGCCATGAGGTCTGGGATTTAATGGAACAGTGCCGTACCTGCGCGTATGGCCGCATAGAGGGGGCGACGGCGCAGGATATTCAAAACCTCGTCCGCCGCAACCGCCAATGGCATATCGACAACCCCTTAGCGGAACCGGGCTTTTATACGCCGGAGGCAACGGAGCGCTTTTTGACCGGAGTTCTGGAGGAATACCGCGGCTGGCGCGCCGCTCACAGCTCATACATCAAAATGAAGGAGGAACGAACGAATGAAGAATTTTGAATTGACCGAAGAAATCTGCGCGGCCCTCGCAATGGCCGCAAAGGAGAAATCCCGCGCGCTTGGGGTCGGCGTGACGCTGTCCGTCGCCGACGAGAACGGGAACCTGCGTCTCCTGCAGCGCTTTGGCGACGCGATCCTGCCGAGCATTGAAATCTCGCAGAACAAGGCGTACACAGCCGCCGTACTCAGGCAGTCGACGGCGGAATTTGGCAAGATCGCGCAGGTCGGCGGCAGCGCGTTTGGAATCAACGTCACAAGTCCCCGGCTCGTGATCTTTGGCGGCGGCTTCCCGCTGACCGTCGGCGGACGCACAGTCGGGGGCGTCGGTGTCAGCGGCGGCAGCGTCGAGCAGGACGAAGAAGTCGCTCACGCCGTACTTGAAGCGTTCGCGCGGCTGCAATAGAGCCGAACGGCTAATCGGCGGGTAATCGTCGGCGGCTAATCGTCGGCCCCAAAAGCGCTACAGCAAAACCTGCAGCGTTTCGATCGACATGTCCTGCGGGCCTGTGACCGAGCAGCCCTTTTGCTTCGCGTAGCGGATATAGTCGACGATCTCCGGCGTCACGCGCTCGCCGGGCGCGAGGATCGGGATTCCGGGCGGGTAGCACATCACAAACTCGCCCGAGACGCGCCCCGCGCAGCCCGTGAGCGGCAGCGGTTCTTTTTCGGCGTAGAACGCCGCTTGCGGCGCGCGCTCCACGGTCGGGTTGATGTACTCATGGCTCAACATGCCGGACTTGTCTCTGGCATAGAGGCGCTTGATTTCGGAGAGCGCGGAGACAAGCCGCTCGATTTCAAACGCCCGGTCTCCCGCGGACACGATCGCGAGAATGTTGCCGATGTCGCCGAACTCGATCTGTATCCCGTATTCGTCGCGCAGCCGGTCGTAGACCTCTATGCCCGCGAGCCCGATTTCCCGCGTGTGGACCGAGAGTTTTGTGACGTCAAAGTCAAACACGGCATCGCCGTCGACCAACTCCCGCGAAAAAGCGATGTAGCCGCCGAGGCGGTTGATCTCGGCGCGCGCGTATTCGGCGTGGCGCACCGTCTCCGCAAAGTAGCCCGAGCCGCCGAGACTCAGGTTCCGCCGCGCGATGTCGAGCGACGCGAGCAGGAGGTAGGATGCGCTCGTCGTCTGCGTAAGGTTGATGATCTGCCGGACATAGGGCGCGTTCACGGCCTTTCCGCACAGTAAAAAAGAGCTCTGCGTCAGGGAGCCGCCCGTTTTGTGCATACTGACGGCCGCCATATCCGCGCCTGCGCGCATCGCGGGGAGCGGTAAGGGCGACGGCACAGGCGCTGACATAGACGCTGACATAGACGCTGACAGAGACGCTGACAGAGGCGTCGGCGCGGATGGCGCGGGCGTCGGCGCAGACGCGGGCGGGCGCAATGAAGGCGCATCCTCCGCCTTCGGCGGAAAATAAAAATGCGCGCCGTGCGCCTCGTCGGCGAGCACCATCATACCGTGCGCGTGGGCGAGCGCCGTGATCGCGGCGAGGTCGGAGCAGACGCCGTAGTAGGTGGGGTTGTTTACAAGCACGGCTTTTGCGTCCGGATGCCGCGCGATCGCGTCCGCGACGTCCCGCACCGACATGCCGAGAGAAATGCCGAGCGCGTTGTTCACGCCCGGATTGACGTAGACCGGGATCGCGCCGCAGACGACGAGCGCGTTGATCGCGCTCCGGTGGACGTTGCGCGGCAAAATCAGCTTGTCGCCCGCCTTGCAGGCGGACATAATCATCGCCTGAACCGCGCCCGTCGTGCCATTGATCATAAAGAAGGCGTTTTCCGCGCCAAACGCGTCCGCCGCGAGTCTCTCCGCGTCCCGGATCACCGAGACGGGGTGGCAAAGGTTGTCGAGCGGCTTCATGGAATTGACGTCCGCCTCAAGGCAGCTCTTGCCGAGAAACTCCGTCAATTCCCGGTTCCAGCGTCCGCCCTTGTGTCCCGGCACGTCGAACTTGACGACCCTGTCCGCCTTAAAGTTTTGAAGCGCCTCGTAGATCGGCGCCCGGTCCTGTGTAAGCCCGCCCATCAATAGACGTTCACGCCGCTGAAAATCTCGATCATCTCCCTGCGCAGGCTGTCCGTGATGTCGAGCCGCTGCTTGGGCGGCAGCTCGTAGACGTCCTTGTTGAACAGATAGTTCTGCAGCTCGATTTCCTTGATCAGCATTTTTGTGTGAAAGATATTGGACTGGTAGACGTTGACGTCGATCGCGTCGTAGCGCGTCAGCGTCTTGTCGTCAATGTAATCCTGAATCGACGTGATGTCATGGTCGATATAAAACTTCTTGCCCGCGACGTCGCGCGTGAAACCGCGCACCCGGTAGTCGATCGTAATGATGTCGGAGTCGAAGCTCCCGATCAGGTAGTCGAGCGCGTTCAGCGGGGAAATCATGCCGCAGGTCGAGACGTCGATGTCCACGCGGAACGTCGAGATCGGATAGTCGGGATGGTACTCCGGAAAGGTATGCACCGTCACATGGCTTTTGTCCACATGCAAATGCGCGTCCGCGCCGCCGATCCGCGTTTTTCCGATCAGACCCTGATTGCAGCTGTCGTCGATCCGGTTTGTGTGGATGTCCTCCTCCGTGATCAGGACGTTCACCGAAGCGCCCTGCGGCTCGTAATCCTGCTTTGAGATGTTCAGGACATGCGCGCCGATCATCTCGGTGACGTCGCAGAGGATCTTTGTCAGGCGGTCCGAGTTGTACTGCTCGTCGATGTACGCGATGTAGTCCTTCTGTTCGCGTGCGCTTTTGGCATAGCAAACATCATAGATGTTGAAGCTCAACGCCTTTGTGAGATTGTTAAACCCGTACAGTTTCAGTTTATCCCGCTGCCCCAATACCACGCGCATCCCCCCGAACCGTCTTGGGAACTGTTCAACAATTCCTAAACGCAAAATACGTCCCGCGCGCGCCAAAAAAAGCGCGTCAACAATCTGTTATTTTAACACGCCCGCCGCAACAATACAATGCTTTTTGCGCCATTTTTTCCGTCCGGCCATGCCTCAAATCGAAATCGACAACAGAATAATTGTCCGGTTGGATCGTTTATAATTTAGCGGATCGATTTGTCATAAACAAGCGGATTGATCTATCGCAATTGAGCGGCTGATGTGGTATGCTTAAATGGAATAAGGGGGAGACAGCGGAAGGAACATTGGGGGACAGCGTTTGGAGTACCAAAAGAGATTTACGGACACGGCGCTTGTCGAGCGCCTGAAAAGTTCCGGCGCGGTCCTCATTGAGGGGACCAAGGCCTGCGGGAAAACAGAGACCGCAAAACAAACGGCGGCCAGCGTCGTGCGGTTTGACGCCGACGAGCAGGTGAAGATAAAAATGGAGATTGATCCCGGGAGCGTGCTTTCCGGAGCTGTTCCGCGCCTGCTTGACGAGTGGCAGGAGTATCCGCAGATATGGAATTATGTGAGACGTGAGGTGGATGAGCGCAGGCAAAAGGGTCTGTTTATCCTCACGGGTTCCGCGACGCCGGACGACAAGGTAAGGCGTCATTCCGGCGCTGGGAGGTTCTCAATCATCAGGATGCGCCCGATGTCCTTTTATGAAAGAGGCTGGTCAACCGGAGAGGTGAGCCTTGCCGCCTTGATGCGCGGCGACGCTCCGACTTCCGAGTCCGTGGCCTTTGAACTCGGTGAACTTGCGGAGAAAATCACGCTCGGTGGCTGGCCGGGCCTGATCGGGGAGAGCGCGGCAACCGGGCTGCGCTTCGTCAGAGATTATGTATCCCTGATTGCCGAGGTGGATTTAAGCCGTGTGTCGGAAAAAAGGCGCGACCCATACAAAGTGACGCGCCTGCTCCAATCGCTGGCGAGAAATATCTCAACCGAGGCGGCTGTCACCACGCTCTCGAAGGATATAAAGGGCGGCGACGGCGATATGGACGACGAGACCGTCGCGGAATATCTCACCGCCTTGGAGCGGCTGATGGCGGTTGAGAATCTGCCCGCGTGGAATACGCACATTCGCTCATCGGATATGCTGCGCAAATCCCCCAAACGCCATTTCGCGGATCCGTCTCTGGCTGTCGGGGCTTTGGGCCTTTCTGTCGATAAGCTGACGGCGGATTTGAATTATTTCGGTTTACTGTTTGAATCCCTCGTTATAAAAGATTTGCGGATTTACGCGGACGCAGGCGGCGGCAAGCTGTTCCATTACAGGGATTCGCGCGGGCTGGAGGCGGATGCCGTCGTCGAATACGCCGACGGGACATGGGGCGCGTTTGAGATTAAACTTGGCATAGGCGCCGTTGACGATGCGGCAAATAATCTGCTAAAGCTCGCCGCCAAAATCGACACGGAAAAAACAAAGGCGCCGACCGCGCTGACCGTGATCACCGGCAATGGGTTCGCTTACCGCAGACCGGACGACGTGAACGTCGTACCGCTGTCAACGCTTACGGTGTAGCAAAAAAAACTTATGGGGTTGACCCGATAGGCGTTTTTGGCGGCTCTTTAATCCGCGCGTTTCCCTGCCAGAACCTGAGCGTGTTTTTTCGTAAGCACTTCTTCAGCGGTCACAAACTTCCAGCCTTGTTTTTCAAGCTCAGGGCGTTCCTCGTCCATGTGTTTGTGCAGACCGTCAATGCCACCGTATTTTTTCGGGAGCGCCTCGCGGTTGCGCCGGACTTCGGCGACGGGATCAGTATCTATATACGCCATGGCTATTCCTCCAATTCATCAATTTCCATTAAAGCTTCCTGCGTAAGCAGAAGCGGCGTGAACAAACCACGCTTTTCGTTATGCTCGCGAATTTTCACAAAAGTTTGGATTCCCAAATGAGCACAATTCCAACTGAGCAGATAGTCCATATATACGCTTTTCATTTTCATTTCACCAACATCAGTATATCACAAAAGCCTTGATAAATCTATATTTCAGCAACCTCAAATATCTTTGGCAGTAATGGTAGTAATGGTCGATCGTGAAACGGGGCAGAAATCGTCCTCGTTGGTAAACGACGATCTCGGTCTGACGTGGCGAGCCGAAGTGCAGTGGCGATTTTGCCGCAGATTCAGTGAACTGATTACAGCGGATCAGCCTATCGCAATTGAGCGGCTGATGTGGTATGCTTGAATGAAACGAATGGCTGTTTGAGTCCCTATCACAGGAGGGAATTATCATGGCGGTAGTCAAAATCGATGTACTCGCCCTCCGAGGCTTTATTGCCAAGTACAAGGCGAGCTTCGGGCATACAAGGCTTGGAGATTACAATGAAATCTATAAGTGGAAAGCCGTCAAGTGCTTTCAGGATAACTGGGATATAGAAGCCCCAGACTTTCACGCTATGCTCCGAGCGGCTCTGGCGCAAACTCGTAACCTCCTCGCTAATGCGAACAACTTCCCCAAGGGAATGCTTGAGGACTTTGCGAAGATACGTCCTGAAGAGGTGCGTGAGATGTTTCGCAATCTCTTTGACGAGAGTATTGGTGTTCAGACACGGGCTAAGAGGTTTGCAGAAAGAGCCGCCGAACTGCGAACTTTAAATCCTGTGTGGAAACAGGATTACCAGACGCCGAACGCCATCAGTACCTACCTATGGCTTCGCTATCCCGACAAATACTACATCTACAAGTATTCCGTCATAAAGGATAACGCCCAGAAGCTGTGTGGCATGGATATGCCGACAGGTAAACTCGACCGTATGGTGTTCGGCTTTGACCTTTACGACGCCATTTGTGCCGAACTCGCCAAGGATGCCGAATTGGTGAAGATGTCGCAGGACAGCCTCAGC
>JAITSR010000344.1 GCA_031287655.1 Clostridiales bacterium | reverse complement strand
CCCGTCTCTTTTAGGAGGGGGGCCAGTTCGCCAAGGAGCGTCTCTATCCTGCCGTCACAGGACTTTTCCAATGCCGCCGCCTGATTGTAGCAACGCGTAATCAGCGCCTGTTTTGCGTCGTTTGTGCGCTCAGCTTCGGGCAAAGCCCTGTAATCCGCCATCGCCGCGTTCTTGATCCCCTCGAGCTGCCCGACCATAGTCTCCCGCAAAGCGTAGACCCGGGCGATCAGCCGCTCGACCTGCGCCTGCTTTTCGGCCCTCGCGGCTTCCTCCGCGCTGAGCGCGGCTGCGGTCGTCGTTGGTTCCGCCCCGACTGCGGGAGCAGTAGTAGTGGTGTCAGATGCCGCCGCGTCGGAATCGGTCGCGTCAGGAGCGGTATCGGCAATGGCGCCGGTGTCGTCCGCGGCAGGCTGTGTCGTCCGCCCGGCAGCCGCCGAGGTTGCGGCCAAAGCGCCTTGGTTTTGCGAGTTGCCGCCCTGTGTTGCACCGCCCTGTGTCTCGCCGTCGGAACCGGTACGGTTCATGATGATGTCGACGATCTCATCTTCCGAAAGGCCGCCGCTGCGGATCAACTCTTTCTCCTCCTCTGTCGGCGGCTTCACCGTGACATAGGGGAGTTTTTCCAAAATCGTCGCGCCCATCGCGACTTCATTGTCATTCAGCTGCGCTTCCAGCTCCTCCGCGGAATACCGAAGGGCAATGAGCGCGTTCACATTGTTCCACTGCCAGACCGCGACGATTACAATCGCACACAGGACTACCGCGAGGACAATCAAAAGGATGTTCCGTTTCCGCCTCTTGCGCGCGGTATGGTTCAGCATGCTTACATATTTTTTATCATAACCGACTTGGTTCTCGCTCATAATACTCCGACAGATCCACAGGTTGCTTTTTCTTGTAATAGTATATCACAATTCGCTCTTATTTCACTCTTATTGTAATTACAAATGAATTTCACGAAACATATCTTCACAACATTTCGCTTATACGAACGCACGGGTACATAACATATGGAGAATATACGCTAAAAAAGATACCCTGTCAAGATGTCGACGCCGCCGCGCGCGACGACTGTGGTTTCGCGCGGCTGTCGCAGCCTGTATGAAATTTGATTTAACAGACAGTTAAAAAGCCGGTAAAATAACAGCGGCGGGCGATATCCGCGCTTCGGGAGTTCCCCCGGCGGGAACAGCGGCGCGTCGGCAGACCTGATGAAACAAAAAAGAACAGATATAGTAACGAAAATGTAACAATAATTTTTCTGTTAAGCAGGCGCCTCGCAAGACGGCAGATGTCACGGAGCGGGCTCGCGGATCGCGACGTCGCGAATCCATTTCCAACTGAAGAAACGGCGCAGGCACCAAACGCTCTTGATCACCTCGTCGATCCGCAGACAGAAGTATACGACAAAGGGCGGCCAGTGCAGCACGAGCCCCGCCACAAAGCCGAGCGGCACGGAGACGAGCCACAGAAACAGCACATCGGCGATCATCAGGAACTTTGTGTCGCCGCCCGCGCGCAGGATGCCCTTTGTTAAAATCTGCCCGGTCGTCATGAAGATCGTGAGAACGGAGAGCGTGTCCAACAGCTCGTTTGCGATCTGATGCGTCTCCGGCGTGATGTCGTAAAATTGGAACGCGAAGCCGCGCACAAGTTGGATGCAGATGATGCTCGCGATGCTGACGAGGAAAGACATCGAGAGGAACGTCTTGCTGTACGCCTTCGTCTTTTCGACCTCGCCCGCGCCGACCGTATTGCCTGTGATCACGCCGCTCGCGCCGCTGACGCCCATCAGGAACACGGCTGTCAGCTGATAGATCACATTCGCGATCGCCGACGCGCTCATCACGGCCGCCCCCATACGCCCGAGCACGACGGAGAGCATGTTGCCGCCGATGCCGAGCAGGACGTCGCTGACGATCACGGGTACGCCGTTTTTCAGATAGTTATGGAAGATACCCGAGTCCCAGCGCAGGAGCATGTGCGGCTGAAACCGGAGCCGCTCGTCGGAGCGCATAAGGTAGAGCGCGATGATCAAAATTTCGACAATGCGGCAGACCAGAGTCGCAAGCGCCGCTCCGGCGGCCCCCATGCGCGGCGCGCCGAGGTTGCCGTAGATGAAAATCCAGTTCAGGAGCACGTTCAACAACAGCGCGATGCAGTTTGTCAAAAGCCCGAGCTTGACGACGCCGACCGAGCGGAGCGTCGAGATCACCATCGTGCTGAGGCCCATGCACAGGTAGGAGAACGAGAGGATACGCATGTAGGAGGCGCCTTCGCGGATCACGTCCGCGTCAACCGTGTATATCCCCATGATACGATCCGGGATGAACAGGGAGAGCAGGAAGAACACCATGCCGAACGCGGTCGCGATTTTGAGGATGATCGAAAGCCCGGCGTTGATCGCGTCGGTGTCCTGCTTGCCCCAAAACTGCGCGGTCAGCACGCCCATGCCGCCCCCGATCCCAAAACAGGTGATCAGGTACAGGAAGGAGAACTGGTTCGCGATCGCGACGCCCGCGATACTGGCTTCGCCGAGGCCGCCGACCATCACGGAGTCGGTGACGTTGACGCCGAACATCACGAGGGCCTGCAGCGAGGTCGGTACGGCGAGCGTGAGCAGCCACCGGTAAAAACTCTTATCCTTTACAAAAAATCGTTCCATCATTCAGACATTCCTCCTTAGAGTAAGTATATGATAGGGCTTGCGAACGCGGCGGCGGCGGGCGAGTCCTATGAACAGGACCAGCGCTGTCAGCGCGAGAAGCGTCACGAGCGCGCCGGGAATCAGGCCGGGCGTGCGGTAGCGCAGCTCAATTGTGTGTAGGCCGCGCGTGCCGATGCGCAGAGCGAGCAGCGCTCCGCCCCCGAGCGACTCCTTCTGCACGGGCTCGCCGTCAAGTCTGACCTGCCAGCCCTCGTCAAACGGGATTGACGTATAGAGAAGCCCCGGCTCGAGCACGTCGATCTCGCCCTCGAGGCGCGTGTCCGTGTAGCGCGTAACGTTCAGCCCCTGACGGCTGAGCCGGGCGTATGCCTGCTGATACGCGGCCTCGTCAAAGGCGTATGCGTACAGCGTAAAGGAGTCGGCCTCCCGGCCGTCAAATTCCAGCTCGATCTCAACGTCCTCGCCCGCCCGCACATACTCCGCGTCAATGATATACGGGTATTGGATGTTGTGGGCCTTTGTCATGGCGCCGTTCGTGACCTTGACTTCCTTGATCTTTGGGGATTTTACATAGAAATAGACGGGGCCGTCGCGCGGCGCGGTGGCCGTGTAGACCGCCCGGAGGTCCCTGTCCTCGCCACTGGGCTGATAGCGGTAAATGCCGTCTGCGCTCATCGCGTTCGCGCCCGTTGCGCCCGAGGTTGTGACGGTCATGTTGTCGAGCCGCGCGCCGCGTGGCTCCAACCTCTGGAAGATCGGCTCGTCAAAGCCGCTCGCGCGCCGGATAAAGTCCTCTTGGAGCAGAAAGGGATTGCTCTGCGACAGATTCCAGTCCTCCACGGACTCGTCCGCGATAAAGCCGAGCGGCAGGAAGTACGGGTTCTCGTAGACGCGGATATCGGTCCCGGCGACGCCCTCGGCAGAAGTGGAGACGGCGGAATCAGAGGCAGATGTGACGCCCACGGCGGATACGTCACGATCTTTGACTTCCGGGTAGATGCCGTTGTCGAACGCGCCCTCCCGGCTCAAAAGGTACTTGATCGCGAACATGGAGTTCAGCGGGGGCGGCGCGCTCCGATACACATACCACGCGTTTGAATGGATCAGCCCGAGCTTGCCGAACAGGTCGTTCACGGCGACATACGAGGTCGACGAGTAGTAGGAGATACCCTTGTAATCATAGATCACGGGCGAGTTGTATGTCGTGTGGGTCGTGAACTCGATCCGCTCAAAGCCGTGCGGCGCGGATTTTTCCAGCGATTCCGCAAACGCGACGGCGGGCTTTACCTCGTCGATCCGCGTGATGTAATTATCCCTTGTGAAGATTCCGGCCTCCCCGATGCCATAGCCCGCGTTGACCGTGATCTCGGCACAGATCAGCGCGGCGAGCGCAATTTCCGCCGCGGCCATGCGGCGGCTCCTGTGGTTTTCTGAGATGCCACTGGTACCGCTGACACCGCCCATGTCGCCCACACTGGCGCCACCGATGACTTGGCTTTCTGTGGTGTCGGGATGCGACCGGCGCAGGAGTGCGAGCGCGAACGCGTTGGCCAGCAGAAACGCAAAACTGCCGTAGACCGTCCACTCCGTGGTTTTCTCGGCGGGCATGACCTCGATGAAGAACACAAAGCCGATGAGCAGCGCGAGCGTACCGAATACCGCGCGTCCGCTGACGCCGTCCAAATGGGTCAGCGCGTGATATGAAAGGGTCAGGACGAGGAATACATAGAGGAACGCGAATCGGAAAAACAGCGAATTGGGAAAGTGCGTCCCGTGCCAGAGGAAGTCGAGCGCGTTCAAATTGAA
>JAITSR010000307.1 GCA_031287655.1 Clostridiales bacterium | reverse complement strand
CTGCCGGACGGCACGATCGGCAGCAGTGTGGACCTCCGGACGGCGGCTTCGGCGGCGGTCAGCGTAATCAACGTTCGGATCGGAGACGGCAACTTCGGCGGCTCGACGGTTCCGACAGGTACGCTGTTGGTCTCGAAGGTCGTAATCAAGGACGGCGTGCTGCAGCTCGCGGACCCGAGCAAGACATTTAACATCACGGTGCAGGGGACGATCGAACCGCTCGCGGTGGTCGAAGAAGCGGCGGAAGTCGTCGAGACGTCTGAGATACCGGCGGCCGAGACGGTGGATGAAACCGCGGCGGCGGTCGGTGAGGGAGCGGCTGATGAGGCTGTAAGCGATCCGGCGACCGACGGGGAAGCTGTTGTAACCGACCCCGCGGACGAAGTCATTGTGGAAACGGAAACAGTCATCGGCGGCGAAATCGCGGCGCTAGAACCTTTGGATGCGGCGGTTACGACCGGAACGGAAACCATAGTAGAAGAGGGTCCGGCAGCGCCGGAGGTAACGGAGCCGGAGGCGCCGGAAGTTGTGACGCCGGAGGTGACGGAACCTGAAGCGCCGCTAACTCCGGATGTGGAAGCGCCGGTTGTGCCGGAAGACCTGACGCCTGTTGCGGACGGCGACTATGAAGTTTCGACGCCGGTCGCGCAGGGCAGCACGGTTGAGTTTAAGCCGGGCGCCGGGACCTACACGATCACAGAGACGTTACCGGCCGGCAGCCTGTATAAGCTGTTGAGTATCAGTGACGGCTCAAAGGCGAACGCTGCGGCGGCAAACAACCTCACGGTGAAGCTTGTGAAGGATCAGCCCGGTATCGCGGTGCTCGTACTGAACACGACGACCGACATCGTGACGCCGACGCCGACCCCGCCCACAGGCGGCCCCGGCCCCGGCAACAGCAGCTCCGGCGGTGGCGGCGGCGGGAATACCGTAATCGCTTCCCCGACGCCGCGCGTGACGCCGACGCCGACCCCGACGATCATCATTGAAGAGACACCCCCGCCGTTGGCTGCGGTAGAGTTTGTACCGCTGGAAGGCTTCACGACGGACCATATCAGGTATATCAACGGGTATCCGGATGGCAGCTTTATGCCGGACAGCAACATCACCCGCGCTGAGACGGTCTCGATCTTCTGGAGGCTGAGGTCTGACAGGCAGAAGGATCGGCCGCAGGACATCACGTTCCCGGATGTGAATTCGACGGAATGGTACAATCAGGCTGTGACGTACATGGCGGCAAAGGCTTTTGTGCAAGGTTATCCGGACGGTACGTTCGGGCCGGACAGTCTGATCACAAGGGCGGAAATCGCGGCGATGATCTCCCGCTTCGCTCCGATCGACCTCTCGGTCGCAAACGGCTTTAAGGATTTGCCGAACAACCATTGGGCCGTCGACTATGTCAGAAACGCGGTCGCGAAGGGTTGGATCATGGGAGACCCGGGTGGCACATTCCGACCGGAGGACAACCTGACGAGAGCGGAACTTGTGACAATCGTAAACCGTATGCTGCATCGCGGGATTGCGATAGAAGATGTTCCGTCGTGGGCCGTGACGTTCCCGGATACGACGACCTCGCACTGGGCATACACGCAGGTGGTCGAAGCCGCGAACGAGCACGACTACGAGTACACGAATCTGGATCGCACGCTGGAAATCTGGCGGCGAAAGTAAACAATCCGCGGCAGGGGCGGCCGGTGGCCGCCCTCAGCCCGGCAGGGCCAAACAGGGAGGACGAAAAGAGAGCGGCGCGTATGCGCCGCTCTCTTTTCGTCCTGCCCGCGCTTACAGGTCAGACCGCCTCCATTCCCCTCCGTCGGAGGGGTGGCAGCGTAGCTGACAGGGTGGTTGTGGCGCGCATCCTAAAAGTACCACCCCGCCCACCATCAATCCTTCAAGCACCCGATCGGTACGACCCATACGCCGTTCTTCATTTGAAACGCGTATTCCGTACATGTCAGCACCAAAAGAAAAGACGGCGCGGGGGTTTTCTCCGTGTCGACGCTATCGCGGAACCGAATCAGATTTTCCGCGGCTTTTTCAATGCCCCCCGCGCCCATTTTGATCTCCACCGCCGCCCAGCGCGCGTCCCTGAGCTGAATAATCGCGTCAACCTCAAAATCGGTCTGGTCGCGATAATGATAGACCGATCCGTCCAACGCGTCCGCGTAGATTCGCAGATCACGGATGCACAGGGATTCAAACCGGTACCCTAAGGTCTTAAAATCACTGAGCAGCTTGCGGCTGTCCGCTCCCAGCGCCGCCGCCGCGATCGACGGGTCGGAAAAATGCCGCTTCGCGGTGGTCCTGATGGCTTTTTTAGAGCGCAGATGGGGGCTCCACGCCGGCAGGTCGTCTAGCACATACAGTTTTTTTAACGCGCTGATATAATCGTTGATCGTCTTGTCCGACAGCCCTTCGTCGTTGGAACTCAGGTCCCGCAGCAGCGTCGCGGTACTGGCCTGCGTCGATATATTTCTCGCGATCGAGCGCAAAAGCGCGTATACCCGGTCCGGTTTACGCTCCACATCGTCAATGCGGGACATGTCCTGATTGGCCACGGCGTCCAAATAGTTGTATACCATGCGCAGCGCGTAGACCTCATTTTCTTCCCCGACCGCTTCCGGCCAGCCGCCACGCGTGAGGATTCGCGCGGCCTGTTCAACGCTGAGCTTGCTTTCGTCAAACAAGTCCCGCTTGCCGGAAAACAGGTCCCTGAGCGAAATCCCGCCGGTCGATTCCCCCGATTCAAACAGCGACATCGTGTGCATGGCCATGCGGCCGATCCGTCCGGTACCGGTGTGCATGTCTTTTGTGTCGGGCGGGACGACAGAACCGGTCAGGATAAATTGGCCCCGTGCGCGCCGCTTGTCGACGGCAAAGCGCACCGCGTTCCACAAAACCGGGGCTTGCTGCCATTCGTCCAACAGCCGCGGCGTTTCGCCCTCCAGCAATTTTGAAGGCTTCGTATCGGCAAGCAGCCGGTAATCCTCCGCGTGATCCGGGTCCTGCATGTATAAAACGCTCTTTGAAACTTCCTCGGCGGTGCGCGTCTTTCCGCACCACTTGGGGCCGACGATCAACACGGCCCCGGAAGTCGCCAACATCAATTTCAGTTTTTCGTCCGCAATGCGCGGCCAATATTTGCCGTCCATAGTCCCCCGCTTTCGTCTGCCGTATACGCTGATCTCTACTATGTTATACTCTCCACTTCCGGATTTGTCAACAGATTACTTCCGGATTTGTCAACGACTTGCTTCCGGATTTGTCGGCGAGCGGACTGCGAGCGACGGGCTGCGAGCGACGATTTGCCCAACCTTCCGCATTGTGGTACGATAAACGACACATGAATCCACTGATGAGAATAAAAGAAAAAATGACCCGCAGGCCGCCCGCCTCTCCGCCGCCCGGCCGCGACCCTGCCGACTCCGCCGACCAAGTCGACATCGTCGGCCCCGCCGATTCCAACAATTTCGCGGTGGGCAGCGTCGCCGGGCGGATTCTGCGGCTCGCGGTTCCGATGACGCTCGCGCATCTGATCAACCTCCTGTACAGCATCGTCGATCGCATCTGGCTCGGGCGCTGGCAGGCGGAGGGCGCGATGGCGCTTGCGGGCGTCGGCCTCTCGTTCCACGTCGTCGCGGTGATCTCGTCGATTTCAAGGCTTGCGGCGCCGGGCAGCGTCCCGCTGTTCAACATCGCGCGCGGGGGCGGCGACCGGGAACGCGCCGCACGGATTATGGGCAACGCGTTCTCAACGCTCCTGATCCTCTCCGTCGTCCTGACGGCCGCGGGGCTTGTGTTCCGGCGGCCGATCCTCTTTCTTGTCGGCGCGAGCGACGATACGATCCGCTACGCCGAGGACTACCTCTCGATCTACCTCTGCGGCACCGTCTTTGCGATGTGCGGCCTTGGCATGAACGGCTTTATCAACGCGCAGGGCTTCGGGCGCGTCGGCATGTTGACCGTGCTGCTGGGCGCGATTGTCAACATCGTGCTCGATCCGATCCTGATCTTCGGGCTCGGGCTTGGGATTCGGGGCGCGGCGATCGCGACGGTTTTCGCGCAGGGCTGCTCGGCGCTGTGGGCGATCTCCTTTTTGCGCGGCAATAAGCCCGTGATTCCGATCCGCGCGGAATGGATGCGGCTCGACCCGCGGATTCTCTCACGTTCGCTCGCGCTCGGCGTCGCCGGTTTTACAATGGCGATGACAAACAGCATCGTCGGCACGTTCTATAACGTCGCGCTGCGCGACCTCGGCGGCGACCTGTACGTCAGTGTGATGGTGATCGTCCACTCGATTCAGGAGATCGTCCAGCTGCCGGGGGGCGGGCTTTCGGAGGCCGCGCAGCCCGTGATGAGCTATAATTACGGCGCGGGGCGCAACGACCGCGTGCGCAGGGCGATGCGGTTCATCTCAGCCGTGTCGGTCTCGATTTACGTCGTGCTCTGGGCGGGTGTGCTCCTGTTCCCCGAGGCGCTGATCCGCGTGTTCAGCAGCGATCCGGAGCTGGTCCGCGTCGGCGTCGGCGCGGTGCGCGCGTATTTTCTCGTGTTCGTCCTGATGGCGTTCCAAGGGCTCGGGCAGGCGGGTTATGTGTCGCTCGGGCTCACAAAGCACGCGGTGTTCTTTTCGGTGCTGCGCAAGGGCGTGATCGTCGCCCCCTGTATTCTGCTGCTCGGCTACGGGCTGGGCTTGGGCACGCTCGGCGTTTTCTACGCGGAACCCGTCTCGCATGTGCTGGGCAGCGTCACCTGCTACGTCGTGTTTATGCTGACGATCTATCGGAAGCGCCTCGTCGACAAGCCGCCCGCGTCACTCTAGCCGCTCGCTTTGCATCCACCGCCCGCTCGCCCGCGCTGTCTCCGCTGTCTCCGCTGTCTCCGCCGTCCCGCCTCTGCCGTCCGCGTCGCGGCGCTCCGATGACTTCATTGGTTAAACTGTAATTTAGTTTGCTAATAACTATTTTTCAAAAGGGCTTTCCGGAACGAGTGGTTGTTGGTATAATAGACACAAAGGAAATGGTGCGTGCCGCGCCGCGTCTATTGAACCAGCAGCGGAAGTTTGCGTTCCGCTTAGCGGAACGCACATGGTATAATATATAAGTCAACTTGGCTGCCGGACTACTGTGGTAATTGGTATTGCGGGGTGCGAAATGGAAAGACGGCAAAATCGGGAATATCGGAATACGGACGGGCGGACGCAAGATGCGGGGAGCGGCGCGCAGGTGGCCGCGCGGCCCGCGCCGTCAAATCACCACGGGAATAGGAGACGGGCGCATAGCGGAAGTCAGCGCGGGCTGCGGGTCAACTGGGCGCGGCTGGATTCTTTTTTTGCGATGCTGATCTGCCTTTGCGTGAGTGCGATCGTCCTGATTCAGTATTTTGAAAGAGGCGCGGCCTCGTCCGCCGCGTCACATCAGTCCGCTTTGTCCGACTCTGATGAAGACGGCGCCGGGACCGGGGTCTCCGCTTCGGCCGCGGGCGGTTCGGGGAACGCGGGCGCCGCCGGTTCCAAAGGTTCTGTGACCGCCCTTGGCACTTCTCGCCAACTTGGAAAAAACAATACGGAAGCAGTTTCATATGAGGCCGCGCCGCCGCCCCCGTCGCTCGCCGCGCTTTTGCATCCGTCCGATGCAGACGGCGACGCTGATACCGGTGTCGACGCGTCTGCGTCCGCCGGTTCATCACCCTCCGACGTTTCTCCATCTGACGGCTCCCAATCCG
>JAITSR010000217.1 GCA_031287655.1 Clostridiales bacterium | reverse complement strand
GACGTTTGCAGCGCCCGCAGCGCCCCGGTGAGGCGTTCGATCCGCGCCGAGCCTTGCCGCGCGAGCCGGACGGACGCGTGGACATACGCGCACTGCGTGAACGCCGGGAGCGTCTTGTGGGCGCTCTGCACACAGAAATCCGCCCCCGCCTCGAGCGCGCCGACGGGCAGCCGCGGCGAAAAGGAGAGATGCGCGCCGTGCGCCTCGTCCACAAGCACCGGGACCCCCCGGCTGTGTGCGATCCGCACAATCGATTCGAGGTCGCACACCGAGCCATAGTAGCCCGGACGCGTCAGATACAGCGCCGCGGCGTCCGGGTGTTCCGCAAGCGCGGCCTCGGCCGCGGAGGGGGTAAGCGTTCCGAACGCGCCGAACGCGTCCGCGGTGCCAAATACCTCCGCCGCGCCTGATTTACCGGGCTCCCCGACGCGCCGCGCGCCCGGGAAAAGATAGACGGGCCGGACCCCCGCGAGGCACATCGCGTGATAGGCTGAAATGTGAAAATCGCGCGCAATCAGGAGCTTTTGCCCCGGCGCGCAGTTTGCGAGGATCATCGCGTGGACTCCGCCGCTCGAACCGTTTACGAGGAACCACGTCCTGCCCGCGCCAAACGCCTCTGCCGCGAGTTCCTGCGCCTTCTGCAGCGGCCCGCGCGGATTGTGCAGATCGTCCGTCTCGTCAAGCTCCGTCAGATCAAAGCGTGCAGGGTCGGAAAATACGCCGGGCGGCAAAAAACCGCGCCCGAGTTTATGCCCCGGCATGTGAAACGGCGTGACCGGACCCGGACGGACGGACTCACTCCCGCAGTCCGGCTCACTCTCGCAATCGAGTTCGCCCCCGCAGTCTGGCTCGCCCCCGAAACCGTTCATGACCGCCTGTTCGGGTTCGTCCCTCCGCGCGGACGCGCCCCGGTCTGAATACGCGAGGATCGCGTCATAAAGCGGCTTCATCGCAGTCGCGCATATGCGCGCCCGCGTTCACAGGGCAAGTTTGAGACTCTGGATTTCCTTGATCTCAAGGCCGATCTCCTTTTCTATGCGAATGATGTCCGCTTTGATGTCGTCGACCGTCTCCTCCGCTTTGACCACCGGGATCGGCTGAATCTGGGCGCGGCGGCCCCTGCCGTCGCGGACCGCCGACGCGTCCGATGCGCCGGATGCGGGCGCGGAAGCCGAGTCATGCGCATATCCCGCGCCCTTTGCGCCCCGCGCTCCTGCTGTGCCGCTCGAACCGCTCCCGCCGCCCGGGGCGCTCCCGCCGGACGTGCGGCCGTCTTGGCCGTGGCTGTCCTGTACGCGCCCGCTTTGAGCCTTTCCGCCGCCGCGCTCCTGCTGCTGCCGAACCAATGGAGCGCCGCCGCCGCGGCCCGTACCGCCCGCCGCCGCGCTCGCCGCCTGTCCTTCCCGTTTGCCGGGCGACCCGGTCGGCGCGCCGCCTCTGACAGTCTGCCGATCGCGCCGCGCCGTTGTCTGCGCCATGCCCGGCGATTGGCCCTGCGGCAGACTTTGCGCCGACGCCTGTTGCTGCCCCGGCGTGCCAAAAGCCCCTGCCGCCGCGCTCTGCCCGGCCGCGCCGGGTTCCTTCCTGTCAAGGTCCCGATCCCTGTCCCGGCCATATTTCCCGCCGGAAGGCGGCGGGCTCCTGCGTTTGCGATTCTTCCGATCAACATAGCCGGAGCCGCCGGACATGCCCGACCCGCCGGGCAGCCCCGAACTTCCGGACAATCCCGCGCCATTCGCGCCGGTTGTGCCGTTCGATCCGCCCGCGCCTGCCGCTCCGCCTACGCCTATTGTTCCGCTTGCGCCGACTGTACCCTCCGACCGATTTTGACCGCCTGATTCCTGCTCCATCTGTTCCCCGCCACTCCTTTTCCCGTCGTCGCTCTCACAAATTCAATTCACAATTTATAATGCACAATTGCAATGCAAAACTACAATTCACAATGTACAACAACACTTCACAATTCGCTAGTATTACGATATTTCTCATGGGATCAGCTTAACGCCTATTTTACTACTGCGCGGACCAACTGTAAAGGTTTGTAAAATCGCGGGGAAAAAAGGCGTTGCCGTCGCGACTATTTAGTGTCATGGAATTTGAAATTCCTCTCATTTGTGCCTCGAAATTTTTATCATAATTTTGTGTGAATATCAAAAATACTTAACAAAAATTCGCATTGACCCGCCTTCCGTCGCGTTGTACCATGAAAATGGATCGATTTTCACACACAATGGATCGATTTTCACGCATATCGAATAAATTTCAAACAGCCAAGCTCAAAAGAGAACCCATGCGTCGGAATCGGAACCATGCATCGAGAGGAGAGGACTTAAATATGAAAAAAAAGAACAAGGAATGGCTTCAAAAGCGGATCACAAGCCCGGATTGGTGGCGTCGGGCCGCGTGCCTGCTTCTGGCCGCGCTGCTCGCCGCAGGCGCCGGTTTTGCGCACACGGCGCCGACGCCGGTGTCCGCGGCAAGCTCCGGCGATGTGAAGCTCGAAACCGGCAGGTACATTGTCTCGAACCCCAACTTCCACAAGTATTCCGCTTATCACAACGTTTCCGGCCTGCCGCCGGTATTCACCGATTACACCACTGCCCAAGCGCTTTTCTACCACACAGTTCCGGAGATGGACGCCGTATATTGCACGCAAATCGACAAACACTCCTTCCCCCCCACGCCGGATGAGACGACGGAGCGGCCGAGCGACCTGTTTCGGACGAGGGAGCAGCAGCGGATGCTCGATTACACGTTGGTACACGGCGGGCAGATACACGCGAACGACGAGAAGCTGATCGTGCTGCAAGGCGCGACGCAGCTCGTTGTGTGGATCATCGCGGAGCGAGTCTACAACAATTCAGCGACTCTTGATGCGATCCTCTTTCCTGCAACAGGCAATTTTTCGGACAACGAAGCCTTCGCGCAGACGCTCGAGGTCGGCAGGACCGCAAGAAAGCTGCTCAACGACGCGAAAGCCTATGCCGATAGCGGCGCAACTTCACCGGGCATGTCTGTGCAGTACCCCTCGTTTACGGCGACGACCGAGGCCGCGGCGCCGGTGTTCGAGATGGAAAAAAACAGCTCGAACGAATATGTTCTCGACTTGGTCGACGACAACAAGGTACTGCTCCATGATGAGTATAGCAGCCGGATCAAATTGACCACGCCGCTGCCCGCGAATATGCAAGGCAGCTTTATGATCAGAGAGGCCAACACACTTTACGTTCGCGGCGACCCCGGTCCCTCCGGCACGACGATGCAAATGACCAGCACGCTGCGAACGGATCTGCAAATCCGCTATCTGCACGATCCCGCGGATGCCGGTCTGCAAAAGCTGGTGCGTCTCGTCCGGGGCGAGGGGAACCCCCAGCCGCTGTACTTCAAGGTCGTCCGAAAGTCCGAGGGTCCGCCCGCCGTAACGCCGACGCCGCCGGGTCCGACCGCTTCACCGACGGCGACTCCGGTCCCAACAGCGACTCCGGTCCCAACGGCGACTCCTGTCCCGACCCCAAGCCCGACGCCCGCGCAGCCACAGGGTCCGACCGTCCGGATTGTAAAGCAGAGCGGCGTCGTGGGCAATCCGAGGTTCGTGGGCGTACGGTTCCGGCTCACCGGCCCGAACGGCTATGATTCGGGCGAACAGGCGACCGACGCGACGGGCAGAATCACATTCCCGGCCCTCCCGGCGTTTCCGAACTTTGCCGGGCAGTACACGCTGACGGAGGTTGGCGCGTCCGTTCCGGGCGGCTATCGCGGCCTCTCGGGGCCGGTTTCGATCCTCGTCGCGGCGGACGGCACGGCCTTGAGCGTGACTCCGAACGACGACGCGGACAAGGCGCTGATCCACGCGGAGGGCATCGGTTCGCGCGATCTGACGATCACGGCGACGAACGCCTATAACTCGGAGACCCCGCCGGAGACGGGCGGCGTGCGCGTTGAAAAGGTCCTCACGGACACCGCGGGCAACCCCGTCACACCGACTCAGGCACAGCGCTTCGTGGTCTCGCTCGCGGGCACAAAAACCGAAGGCACATACTTCTTCACACTTGACGAGACCAACAAGTGGGCGGAGTCGCGGACGATCCTGACCGGGACCTATGACGTGGCCGAGGTCTCCGGCGGGGAGGGCTATACGGTCAGCATCGCGCCGCAAAAAGTCACGGTGACGACGAGCAACGAGCTTGTGGCCATAACTGTGACAAACCGGCAAAACGCGCCGACGCCGACGCCAACACTGACCCCGACCCCGACGCCTGCACGGCCGACCTCGCCCCCCTCCGGCGGAGGATCGCCGCCCGGCTCGGGCGGTTCGAGGCCTCCGACGCCAAGGCCCGCGACACCGACCCCCAACGCCACCATAACGCCGAGCCCCACGCGGACCCCAAGGCCGACGCCCGCGACACCAAGAACTCCGAGGCCGGGGCGGGCGACCCCGAGCCCGATGCCCACTCCGATCGCAAGGACGCCGGTTCCGACTCCGCCGATCCCGAGCGTGCCGGACAGAGAACTGGTCCCGGACGGCGACACAGGCAGCTATCTGGAGCTCGACCCGAATCTCGTACCGCGCGGACGGTGGACTTGGGATGAGCCGAGCAAAGAATGGGTCTTTGAGGACTTCCCCCCGCCCACCGCGAATCTGCCAAAGACCGGCGACAGCACACCGATTTGGTTCAG
>JAITSR010000154.1 GCA_031287655.1 Clostridiales bacterium | reverse complement strand
TACGATATTTGATTTTGAGCTTACAGCGGAAGAAATGCAGAAGCTCGCCGCTCTGGAAACGGATATTCCGTCCTTTGACTTTAGGGAAGTAACCGAGCAGCCGGATTTCGAGTCATTCGTGCCGCCTGCGGGCGCGAATGGTTAAAATAAAGCGCGCAGCTTTGCGCCGCGTTTTCGGAATGTGCTCGTTACAGGTTTGCCGGTGAAATATAATCTCATCATCCTTGTATGTATTTACTCTGCCCAGCGTGAATCTGGGCAATTTTTTTTGAAAAAGTTTTCCTTCCGCATAAAATCCATTCTACGCTTGCGGCGGCGGGACTATTCCGCTGTTGCAGACGTGGCTTTGGGACGGTATGAGTAAGGGCAGCGACTATTGCCAATAATCTCGCGCAATATTATAATGGGATGACAAACTCGTGGGATATGAACGCGCTTCATGCAAAGCAGAGCAACACTGATATACTCAAAAAAAATAAAAGGAGAATTAGTATGCCATCAAAAATGACGCCAAAAGAGCGTGCGGTCGCTGCTTTAACCTGTAAAATTCCCGACCAAATACCGACCTTTGAGCTTGATTTTCAGCTTGCGAAAGAATACATGGGCAAAGACCATTTACATCAGAACGAACTCGACGGGCTTTCAAAATCAGAAGTCGATATAAAATTACACGAAAACGCAGAGTTTCTGCTTGAACTTTTTGAAAAACTAGAATATTCTATAATTCCGATACAACAATTGAACTGGGAAAATACCCTTGAAACCGCAAAAATAATCAGAAAAATTTCCGGCGACAAATATATGCTCACAAGACACGGCGATGGCACTTTCAGTATCCCCGACGGAAATGATATGTACGATTTCGCATACAGAATCGCGGACGACCCGGACGGAGTGAAACAAGAAGCCGAAGACTTGGCAAACACCACAATCGAATATAACAAAAAAGCCGTGGACGCCGGTTTTGACTCGTTTATTTTATGTTCGGATTACTGCTATAATTCAGGTCCGTTTATGTCTCCCGCAATGTTCAGGGAGTTTGTAACGCCGTATCTGAAAAAAATAATAAAAGGAATAAGAGATTCCGGCGCATATGCGATAAAACATACCGACGGCAATATTATGCCGATTTTAGACCAGCTTGCCGAGTGCGAACCTCACGGAATACACTCAATTGACCCAATGGCTGGAGTTGATATAAAAGAAGTGAAAAGATTAATCGGCGATAAAATATGTTTATGCGGAAATGTAAATTGCGCGTTAATGCAGACAGGCACGGACGAAGAAGTAATCGCGAGTGCGGAATACGCGATAGAACACGGCAAACCGAACGGCGGCTATATTTTCTGTACAAGCAATGTTCCGTTTCGCGGACTGCCGCTTGAAAGATATTTGTTAGTCTTAGACGTTTGGAAAAAACACAGGGATTATTGATTAAATTTGATATGCGAAGAAACATAATAAACCATTTCCTTGCCAGCTTTATGATACGACAGCAATCCGCGCTCCGTCATTCGTTGCAGCAACTTATACGCGCCGCTGACGGATATGCCGAGCAATTCCGCCGCCTCTTGTTTTATGAACTCTGACTTGAAGTAATCAGTTATCTTTTGCTCGTTCGCGGTAAGGCACGGTTTAGCAGCGGTTTGCAACGCATAGCTCAAATTAGGCAAGCTGATAAGAAAGCCGCCGTTCGTTATAGGGATTGCGGGAACAATCCCGAATTTCGCGTAAGTTTCAAATATACGCGGAATCCCCGTACCATAGGCTTCAATCAGTCTCAGGCGGTGGAATACCGCCGCCAGTTTCTCGTTGCGCGGTACAGACACCCCCGCCTGCATAAGTTCCCGCGTTACGCCCGGCATAATCCCGCCGAGCGACATTATTTCTAGGCGGTCGTCAAACATACTCACCAAAACACTGCCCTCGATGTAATAATCGCGGTGGATTATGGCGTTCAGCAACGCCTCGCGCAGGACGATTTCGGGGTAGTCCGGACTGTCAACACGATACGCTCCCTCGAACGTGGACGCTACTTTGTTGTACACATTTAGGTAAGCTAAAACCTCGTCAACTTGTTGGAACACGGAACCCGTAAACTCTTTTCTGTCCTTAAAGATTTCCTTTGTTACGCCCCCGAAAATCGCCGCCTTGACCGAATACGGACATTGCTCGGACATTATCAGCGCAAGATTTGAGTAGCGCCCATCGGCGCGAATTAGTCCGAGCGACGTTTGTTGCGTTTCGCCGAAAGCAATGTCTTTATCTGCAAAAACGCGGGCGGCATATTCAAAAGTAAGCTCTTGATTCAACGATAGCGCTTCGATGAATTTTTCTCCGTCGTTCTCGCGTATCATCTGCTTAATATGCTCTCGCGACGCCGAACCTTATTTACCTTATCATTATAAACGCGCTTAAACTCTGTGCGGGTGTTTTCAAACATCGCCTAACCTCCCAAACGGTTTATGCTCATAGTATAACAGAGAAATCTCCAAAAGTCAGCGTGCAAATTGGAGTTTTGGAGATTTGGTGGAGAGATGGAGCATTTGCTGTCTTGATAAGCGCCATTCTAAAAAGGATTTCTCGATTTTTCGAGCTGGTCCCTCCGAGCGACGGCTTGTTTTTCCACTTGGATTAGCGTATACTGAGTGTGTAGGATGGTATGGCTAATTCAGGCGATTCGCTGCCTTAAACGCGAGTGATATATTCAGGCGATTCGCAGCCTTGAGTGCGAGTGATATATTCAGGTGATTCGCCGCCTAGAGCGCGAATTGTAATGCAGGGGCGGGCAACCGCCCCTTATTTACATTTGGAGCATTATGCAAAAGCTGAAATTCTATGAGGTAGACGCGGAATACATTCGGTATTTAACCGCTGTGGATTCAAAAGTTCCGAGAATTGACTATTCAGAAGCCGGACGGCATAACAAATTTCTTTGCGGGATCGTTTTGGCCGTCGGCGGTCATAATTATTTCGCGCCTGTGTCCTCATTCAAAACGCCGCAGCGAAGCAGCTTCATCATAAAAACTGCTGTAATTTCAAGGCGCTTGAGGTTGCATGCGCTGAGTACGAGGACACGCGTTGACCGGGAATTGTTTTCGAGTCGTCTGGCGACACAACAACGCTGCCGGGACAATTTATCAAGTAAATTATACGGGACATTATCATAAGTTAATCGCAGGTCCCGCCGCTTGACGGCGGAGGCCCAATTGTAGTATTGTTTGCACAACAATCAATAAACGCAAAAATTCAAAGGAGCGTGATCATTCATGGGCGACATCAAAAAAATCACAGACCCGAGTTTTTCGCAGTATGCCGTGATTCACACGGGGTACGACTTGACGGACCTGATCCTTGCCGCGAAGAAAATCCCGATGCCGCAATCCGGCGGTGTCGCCTACAGGGCGTCAATCCCGGAGTTGGAGGCGACAAAGGCTTTCGAGTCGCTCAAGGCGGTTTACGCCGGCGAGCAGGCGATCCAGTGCGGCCTCTGCTGGGGGCAGAATGAGTATCTCGGCGGCGTCGAGTACCACCGCTCGAGCGAGATCAACATCGCGGTCACGGACATGGTCGCGGTATTCGGGGACCGGCGCGACATTGTCGATTTCACCTACGACTCCGCAAAGTCCAACGCGTATTATGTCCCGCAGGGCACGATGTTTGAAATGTACGCGACGACGCTGCATCTTGCGCCCTGTTCGGCGCTGCGCGAAGGTTTCTACACGATCGTCGTTCTTCCGCGCGGCACGAACAACCCGCTTTCGAAGGAAGGCGCGGCGCGCGCGAAGGCCGCCGCCGGGGAGGACCGGGCGCTGTTCGCGGTCGACAAGTGGTTTTATGTATTCCCGGGCAGCGACGCGGAAAAGGGCGGCGCGTATGGCGGGATGAGGGGCGAAGACCGCCGGATCGCCGGATTTTAACGGCGGGGCGGGACGGCAATGCCGAAGGAACTGAAAGAAGGGAAAGAGTTCACATGAATCAGGAGTTGTTTGCGCGTGTCAGCGCATGGGTCGAGGCTCACCGGGAGGATTTGCTGCGGGATATTATACGGCTCGCGCGGATTCCCAGCGTATCTGACGAGACGGCGGCGATCGCGCCCTACGGCCAGCCCTGCCGGGACGCGCTGGATGAGTTTTTCAAAATTGCGAAAGAGCACGGTTTCCACACAAAAAATTATGATTACCACTGCGGGAGCGCGTGGCTGGGCGACGCGGAGAGCAAGGCGGAGGATTCCGTCGCGCTTTGGGGGCATTTGGATGTGGTCCCCGCGGGCGACAACTGGAATTTTCGCCCCTTTGAGCCGGTCGAAAAGGATGGCTGGCTGATCGGCCGCGGGACCGGGGACAACAAAGGCCCCGCCGTCGCGGATTTATACGCGGCGCTGTGCCTGCGCGAGCTCGGTCTGACGCTTCAAAGGCCCCTGCAAATCTTTGCGGGCTGCAACGAGGAGCGCGGCATGGCGGATATGGAATATTTCGCGGCGCACTATCCGGCCCCGCTGCTCTCGCTGGTCACGGACGGGCGCTTCCCCGCGGGATACGCGGAAAAGGGCATCATCGACGCGCGGCTCGTGGGGGACACGCCGCTGAGCGAAAGGGTCGTGGCCCTGCGCGGCGGGCTCGTCAGCAACATGGTCCCGGATTTCGCGGAGATTGTTTTGGGCGGCGTCGACCCGGCGGACCCGGCGTTCGGTCTTTTGCCCAAGGATTTTCAGGTCGTCGCGGGCGAGGGGACCGTAGCCGTGCAGGCTCGCGGGCAGGCGCGTCACAGCGCGTTCCCGGAGGGCGGCGTCAACGCAATTTCCAAGCTGGCCCACGGGCTCCTTGCCGCCGGGCTTTTGCGGGAGGACGACGAGGCCGCGCTGCATTTTTTTACGCAGGTCAATCTGGCTGTCGATGGCAGGGGGTTGGGTATTGCTTGCAGTGATGAGGTCTCCGGGGCGCTGACCTGCGTGGGCAGCATTTGTTCTTTGGACGATGCGCGCCGCCCGGTTCTGCAAATCAATATACGCTACCCCGTAAAAGCCGATCAGCCTTGGCTGCTGCAAGCCTTGGGGGAGTCCGCCAAGCGGAGCGGCTTTCATTTTGATTTGATACGCAACAGCAAACCCAACGATTTTCCGAAGGAGCATCCGGTCGTCAAAACGCTGACCCGCGTGTTCAACGAAGTCACCGGGCAAAGCGCGGAGCCGTTTTCGATGAGCGGAGGGACCTATGCCCGCAAGCTGCCGCGCGCGCTGATATGCGGCATGGGCATCCCCGACCGCGAAGGCGCGTCTCCGGAGGCGCATCCGTTTCTGCCGCCGGGACACGGCGGCGCGCACGCGCCGGACGAAGCGCTCAATATTGACGATCTGCTGCTGGGCATAAAGATTCTCTGCATGGTCCTGCCGGAGGTGGATCGGCTCGATTTGTCGGACTTGCCCGAAAAGGGCTGAGAATAATTATAATTAGGGAGGAAAAAACTTGAAAATGAAAGCGAAAATGAAAGCGAAAACGGAAGCGAAAACGAAAAAACGAAAACAGATCCTTGCACTTTCTCTCGCGGCGCTCCTTGCGATCGCGCTGTTCGCATCGTGCGGCGGCGCGGGCGGGGGCTCGGGCGCGACGACGACGGCGCAGGCGGCGACGACTACCGCCGCGGCGACCGAAACGACGACAGCGGCGACGACGGCGCAGGCGGCGACAGCGGCCGCGCAGGCCAACGGCGGCGCGGCGACCGACACCCGGCTCGACAAAATCCTGTCCGCGGGCGAGATCGTCGTCGCGACGAGCCCGGACTTCGCGCCGATGGAGTTCATCGACGACCGCAAGAGCGGGCAGGATCAGTATGTCGGCACGGACCCTTGGTTCGCGAAGTACATCGCGGACGAGCTCGGCGTTAAGCTCAAAATTGAAGCGATGGACTTTGGCGCGCTGCAGGCGGCGATCTCGACGGGTTCGGTCGACCTCGCGATGTCCGGCCTCGCACGCACCGACGAACGCGCGGAGTCGCTCGAGCTCTCCACTTTTTACAATATCACGACGGACAACGGCCAGGGGCTCCTTGTGCTAAAGAGCACGCTCGACCAGTATCAGACGGCGGACGACTTCAAAGGGAAGACCGTCGCGGTGCAGAGCGCCTCCCTGCAATACAACCTGTTGACGGAGCAGCTCCCGGACGCGATACCGGAGCTTGTGACCAACATCAACGACGGCGTGATGATGCTCCTGTCCAATAAGGTCGACGCGGTCGGCGTCGCGGGGACGAACGGGCTTACGATCATCGAGAATTATTCGGACCTCGCGATGGCGGGCTGGAAATACGATTATAAGTCGCAGGGCAACGTCATCGCGATGACAAAGGGCGAAACCTCCCTCTGCGCGCGGATCAACGAGATCATCGAAAAAGCGAACAGCGAGGACAAGTTCAACACATGGCTCAAAGAGGGCGAGGCGCTCGCTAAGGAAATCGGCTGGGAAAATTGAGCAAGCTGCCGGAACGGCGGTAAAAAAGTTCATACAACATTGGAGGCGCCTTAAATGTGGTCGGGAATCGGAGATAAACTTGTAAGAATCGTCGCAAGGTACCACGGGCTTTTTCTTGAAGGCATCGGCATGACGCTGCTCCTGTCCGCGATAACGGTCCTTCTCGGCGTTGTGCTCGGTTCGTTTATCGCGCTGCTCAAAATGTCAAAGTTTCGCCCGGTTTCTTGGCTCGCAACGATATACATTGAGATCATCCGCGGGACGCCGCTGCTCTTGCAGCTCTATTTTTTCTACTTTGTCGTGCCGGAGGCGTTAAAGTTCATTGAGTTCAACAAATTCACGTCCGTCGCGGCGGCTCTCGCGCTGAACTCCGCGGCCTATATCGCGGAAATCATCCGGGGCGGCATCCAGTCGGTCGACCGCGGTCAGACGGAGGCGGCGCGGAGTCTCGGTCTCACGTCCCGGCAGACGATGTGGGAGATCGTCTTTCCGCAGGCGGTCAAAAACATTCTGCCCTCGCTCTGCAATGAATTTGTGATGGTGATCAAGGAGACCTCGCTCGCGTCCACCTTCTTTGTCGGGGACCTGATGACGCAGTTCAAGACGATCCAAGGCATCACATACCTGTCGTTCGAGCCTCTGATCGTCGTCGGCGCGATCTACTTCGTGATGACGTTCCTGTTGAGCAAGCTCGTGGCGGCGTACGAAAGGAGGCTGAAGGCGAGTGATTAGGACGGAAGGGCTTACGAAAAATTTTGGCGGCCTGCGCGTGCTGAAAGGCGTGTCGGAGCACATCAAACCAAACGAGGTCGTCTCGGTGATCGGCCCGTCCGGGTCGGGCAAGAGCACGTTTTTGCGATGCCTGAACCTGCTTGAGCGGCCGGACGCCGGGAGCATTTATTTTGAGGGCGTCGAGATCACGCGGCGCGGCATCGACATCGACCGCCACCGTCAGAAGATGGGTATGGTGTTCCAGCTGTTCAACGTGTTCCCGCATCTCACGGTCGAGCGCAACATTACGCTCGCGCCCGTGCTCTCGGGCAAAAAAACGAAGGCGGAGGCCGCGGAGCAGGCGCGTGTGCTGCTCGATCGGGTCGGCCTGCTCGATAAGCTGGACGAGCATCCGAACCGGCTGTCCGGCGGTCAAAAACAACGGCTCGCGATCGTGCGCGCGCTTGCGATGGAGCCGGACGTCATGCTGTTTGACGAGCCGACGTCCGCGCTCGACCCGGAGATGGTCGGCGAGGTGCTGCAGGTGATCAAAGGCCTTGTGAAAAGCGGTATGACGACGATCATCGTGACGCATGAGATGGGCTTTGCGCGCGAGGTCTCGGACCGCGTGCTGTTCATGGACGACGGCGTAATCGCGGAGCAGGGGACGCCGGAGCAGATTTTCGGGAACCCGCAGAACCCGCGGACGAAGGAGTTTTTGAGCAAGGTGCTTTATTAAGTGGATCGGTTCTTTTTCTCACGCGAGAAAAAGAACCGATCCAAAGCGAAAGAGGAATGTCTATGAGGCGCATATTCAACGTGGCGGGGCCATGCAATCCGAAAAAGCATTATATGATAGACGCTGTGCGCAGGTTAGGGAATGAAGTGTTTTCCTTAATTCATGATGAACAGTATTTTGTTATCCATGCGGCGCGGCAGACCGGAAAGACGACGCTGCTGAAAGAACTGACGCGGCGGATCAACGCGGAGGGCAAATACTATGCGCTGTATTGTTCGCTCGAAACAGTTGAGGGGATTGCGGATCCGAAGGAAGGCATTTTGTCCATCATCAGCGCGTTGCAGGAGCAACTGGATACTGATGGGTTTCCACATGCGTCCTCTTTTGGAGAGGATAGCGGCGGGCTGACATATTCAAACAGCTTGCTGCGCGCCTTGCGCAAATACTGTGCCAAACTGGATAAGCCGCTTGTTTTGTTCTTTGACGAAGCTGATTCCCTGAGCGATCAGACGCTGATAAGTTTTTTGCGCCAGCTCAGGAATGGCTATGTGAACCGTGCGGACAGTCCCTTCGTCCATTCGCTCGGTTTGATCGGCATGCGCAATATCCGGGATTATCGCGACCGATATCGTTCCCCGGAAAAGACGCTCGGCAGCAGCAGCCCGTTTAATATTGTCACATCTGCAATGACTTTGCGCAATTTTGCGCAAACTGAAATCGCGGAGCTTTACGGACAGCACACGGCGGATACGGGGCAGGCATTTGAGGAAACGGCAATTGAGCTGGTCTGGAACCAGACGCAAGGCCAACCGTGGCTGGTGAACGCCATTGCGCGCGAAATCGTTCAAAACATAACCAAAGAGGAACCAAAGCGGCAGATAACCGCAGATATGGTAGAAGCGGCAATTCAAAGCCTTATTCTACAGCGTGGCACACATTTTGACTCCTTGATGGCCAGACTGCGGGAAGAACGGATTCAACGCGTGATCGAGCCGGTTATCACCGGCGAAACGGGCAGACTGGATCCAATTGATGACGACTATCTTTACGCAAAAGACATGGGCCTGATACGGGATGATCGCGGGAAAGTGGAACCCGCAAATCCGATATATGGCGAGATCATCGTACGCACGCTTAATTGGCGGACGCAGCAGGCGATCGAAGAACACGGTTATCCCTACCAAATGCCGCGCTACTTAAAAGATGGACGCATCGACATGGATTACCTGCTGCGGGACTTCCAATCGTTCTGGAGGGAGAACGCGGCGATCTGGCAGGAGAAGTACAATTACAAGGAGGCCGCGCCGCACTTGGTGCTGCAAGCATTTTTACAGCGCGTCGTCAACGGCGGAGGACAGATAGCACGCGAAATGGCGACTGGAACAAGGCGCATAGATATTTGCGTCCACTACAAGGAACACAAATATCCCATAGAGTTAAAGCTTCGTTACGGCGACGGTACCCAAGACGAGGGGCTGAAACAGTTGGCGGCCTATATGGACACGCTGGGCGCTGATACAGGCTGGCTGGTTATATTTGATCGAAGGGAGACAGTCGGCTGGGCAGAAAAATTGACATTCAAAAAAGCGGGCGTGGGCGGAAAAACCGTAACCATCATTGGATGCTAATGAGGAGTTTCCGAATAAACTCTATTATGAGTGTATTCGAAAAGTCCATCATACGAATACACTCACACGACACCGGACGAGGTGGCGTGCGTGCGCATAGCACACGGAGTTACGCGGAAATCGCATTTTTGCGTAACGATATTCGCA
>JAITSR010000115.1 GCA_031287655.1 Clostridiales bacterium | reverse complement strand
CGCCGGACGTTCCCGCGTTGCTGCTGTCCGGCGATGAATGGCTCATTTCCGATGAAATCAGCGGCCGTCTGCATTTCCACGACTGCACGGAAATCGGCTTCTGCCATTCGGGCGAGGGCGCGCTTTTGTTCGAGGGCGGGGAGAAGCTGGCGTTCGCGCCGGGCGACGTGACGATCATTCCCCGTTATGTGCCGCACACGACCTATTCCCGCAAGGGTTCGCGCAGCCACTGGTCGTATATTTTCCTCAACTTTACGGAGCTGGCCGGCGCTGCCGGCTACGGCCTCGTTTGGGAGCCGGACGGCTGCGAATCCGAGGACTGGGGCCGGGATTCGGCCGAAAACTACCTTTTTACGCCTGAAAACAGCCGCCGCGTCCACTTCGAGGCCAACTGCCTGTTGGACGAGCTGCGGCGCAAAGATAAAAACTGGGAGCAGGCGATTAAAGCGACGGCTTTTATCATGCGCAACGAGCTGCACCGGCTGTTTGAAAACGACAAACGGCCCCGCGACGGCAAACCGGCGAGGTTTTTTACGTTGAAGCCCGCGCTTGAGTTTATACGAAGCTCTTATATGAACCGGATCACGATCAAAGAGCTGTCCGATATGTGCTACATCAGCGAAAATCATTTCAGGAGGCTGTTCCTGTCCACAATGGGCGATTCGCCGCTCAACTTCATCAACGCGGCCCGGATCACCCGCGCCTGCGAGCTGCTGAACACGACCAATATGCCGATTTCCGCCATATCAAACGCCGTTGGCATGAGCTCGTTCTCGAATTTCAACCGGAATTTCAAGGCTTTCACCGGTATGAGCCCCCGCGGCTATCGCGCCGAAAAGTCCAAAGGCGATTTTGACCGGAGGCAGAAGTATGTGCTGACGTATCAGGGCTGGCTCGCGCCGGAGGAACACCCCGAGCAGGTCGCGGACCCCGACGACGGGGATATTTTGTCGACCAAAAACGGTTAAGCGCAGCTTGCCGTCGCCGATTTTTTCACTAACGGGCATAATGGTTGTATTTAGCAGGTATTCGGTTGTTTTTTAGTTGATTATAACGTCGAAGCGGAATAGAATCGTCTTGGAGAGGGTGGTAAAATGGTTCGATTGAGTTTCGATGAAAATCAGGTTTTGACGCTTATCGACCGTATGGTCAAAAAAACGGTCCAGATGGACCTGACGTGGGACTGGCCCTGCGGCGTCGCCTACTACGGCCTGACTCAGGCGTATAAAGCGACGGGCAAGGATGAGTACATCAACCTGTTAAAAGCGCGTGTCGACGAACACATCGAGCTGGGCGTCAGCCCCGCCGTCCCGTGGAATGTAAACGCCTGCGCGATGGGCCATTGCCTGATCGACTTATATGAAGCGACGGACGACGAGACCTATTGGAACCTCGCCCTGTCAAAGACCGAGTATCTGCGCACGAAGGCGCTGCGTTTTGCCGACGGCGTTTTGCAGCACACCGTTTCATCCAAAAACGACTTCCCGGAGCAGGCGTGGTCGGACACGCTGTTTATGGCCGCGTTTTTTCTGCTGAGAATGGGCGTTAAGATGAACGACAGAGCGGTGATCGACGACGCGCTGAACCAGTATTACTATCACATCGAATATTTGCAGGACCCCGCCTCGGGGCTCTGGTTTCACGGCTACGACAATATACACAAGGACCATATGTCGGGCTTCTTCTGGGCGCGGGCCAACGCTTGGGCGGCTTACACGATGAGCCGGGTCGGGCGGACGCTGCCGGAGCCCTATTTGTATCCCCGCTATATGGATGTAGACAGCTCCCTGCGCGACCAGCTCGCCGGGCTAAAGCCCTTGCAGACCGAGGGCGGGCTCTGGCGCACCGTCCTTGACGACGCGGAGAGCTATGAGGAACTTTCGGCGAGCGCGGGTATCACGGCCGCGATGCTCACGCGCGGCAACCCTTTGGATTCAAAAGCGGCGCAAAAGGCGTTCGACGGTCTTTTGGCGAATATCACCGAGGACGGACGGCTGTTGAACGTCTCCGGCGGGACGGCGGTTATGCGCGATTTGGAGAGCTACCGCGCGATTTCCCGCAAATGGACGCAGGGCTGGGGGCAGGGTCTCGGATTGGCCGCGCTTTCCGCCGCCGTAATAAACGCGAAGGCGGCGAGCTTACGATGAATGTCGGAATCAGGTTCCACGATACCCCAAAACTGCCTTTCGAGTCGCGCGTCGAGTCTGTCGCGGAGCAGGGCTTTGGCTGTGTTCAACTCGCGTTATACCACGCCTTTGACGATTTTGCCGGGAACGCCGCGCTGACCCCCGGTTTTGCCGCCCATATCAAGCGGACGTTTGAGCGAAATTCCGTAGACTTGGCCGTTTTGGGCTGCTATATGAATCCGCTTCACCCAGAAAAAGCCGCGCTCGTCGGCATTTATGAAACATACGCGGCGCATCTGCGGTTCGCGTCATGGCTCGGCGGCTGCGTCGTCGGGACGGAGACGGGCTGCCCGAACGCCGAATACCGGCATGTGCCCGAGTGTCAGACGGACGCCTGCTTTGAGTTGTTCATCAAAAACATCGCCCCGGTCGTGGAAGCCGCCGAAAGACTCGGCGTCGTTTTGGGCATTGAGCCCGTGGCCGCCCATTCGATATACGACGCGAAACGCGCGCGGAGGGCGCTCGACGTTTTGGCCTCGCGAAACGTGAGGATTATATTTGATCCGGTAAATCTGCTGAACGCGGGGAACGCCGCGTCTTACCGCGATATTTTCGCCGGATTCACCGACTTGGTCGGGGAGGAAATCGCGGTTTTGCACCTAAAGGATTTCATACTCGACGGCGACGGCTTTCGGAGCGTCCCCTTCGGCTTCGGGCAAATCGACTATTCGGAAACGATGGCCTTTGTCAAACGCTATAAACCGCATATACACGCGTCGCTCGAGGACACAAAGCCCGAAAACGCGGCGACCGCCCGAAAAAACGCGCAAAATGCGTTCGCGGAGGCGCGGTGAATATGAAAACAATCACAGATGGACAGATGGACAGGCAGTCAGGCGGTCAGACAGGACATACTCCGGGCGGGGTCGCGCGCTTCTTCGCGGCGCTCGCAAAGCATTGGCAGCTGTATGTTATGCTGGTCCTGCCGATGGCCTTTGTCGTTGTTTTCAACTACTTGGTTTACCCGAACCTGCGCATCGCTTTTATGAATTACCGCCCCGCCAGAGGGTGGGACAGCGACTGGGTCGGCTTCGGCACGTTTTTGAAGGTGTTCGCGGACGTGGATTTCCGCCGCGCCTTGCGGAACACGCTTGTCTTTAACATCGTCGACATTATCGTAAACTTCCCCGCGCCGATTATTTTGGCCCTGATGATTAACGAGCTGCGG
>JAITSR010000108.1 GCA_031287655.1 Clostridiales bacterium | reverse complement strand
CGACATCGGCATATGCGGAGACAAAAGGCTGCGCCCGCAGTTTGATTTGATTGTTGATTTTAGCGGCCCGCCGCAGGTCTTTTTATAAGTTCCACATGTGATCCAGCGGGCCCGCGCCCCTGCCGAGGTTCAGCTGCGCGTTGAGCGCGCCTGTCAGATAGCGTTTCGCGGCGCGAACACTTTCCTCCATGCCCTTGCCGTCCGCGAGGCCGCACGCGATCGCGGACGAAAGTGTGCAGCCGGTCCCGTGCGTGTTCGGATTGTCGATGCGCTCCCCCGCGATCGCCTTGACTGATTCATCATTGGCGCAAAGGTAGTCGGTCGCGTCGTTGACCTTGTGGCCGCCTTTGACGAGCACGGCGACGCCGAAGTTCTTTGCGAGCAGCGCCCCCGCCCTGACCATTTCGGCTTCATTTGTGATTTCCAGCCCGGAGAGCGCCGCGGCTTCGGGGATATTCGGCGTGACGACGGCCGCGAGCGGGAACAGCAGGTTTTGCAGGGCCAGTTTCGCGTCGTCCGAAATCAGCCTGCTGCCGCTCGTCGATACCATCACGGGGTCGACGACGACGTTTACCGCCTTGTACGCGCGCAGCTTTTGCGCGATGACTTCGATGATCGCCGCGCTCGCGACCATCCCGATCTTCACCGCGTCGGGGAAGATGTCTGTAAAAACCGCGTCGAGCTGCCGTCCGACAAATTCGGGCGTCGCCTCGCTGATCGCCGTGACGCCGAGCGTATTCTGCGCCGTCAGAGCCGTGATAACGCTCATCGCGTACATCTTATGAGCCGTGATCGTTTTAATATCCGCCTGAATCCCGGCGCCCCCGCTGCAATCGGACCCGGCTATTGTCAGAATTTTTTTCATCATATGATTTGCTCCGCCAAGACTCTCAATTCGGCGCACGCGCCCTGAATATCGTCGCTCCCGAAAATCGCCGAAACCAGCGCGACGCCGCTGATCCCCGTCCCCTTGAGCTCCTGCATGTTGTATTTTGTGATGCCGCCGATCGCGACGACCGGGATTTTGACCGCGCGCGCGATTTCCGCCAGCGTTTCGCGGCTCACGGAGTCGGCGTCGGCCTTTGTGGACGTCGGGAACATCGCGCCGACACCGAGGTAATCCGCGCCTTGCCGCTCCGCGAGCAGCGCCTGCCCGACCGTGCGCACCGAAACGCCCAAAATTTTATCCCCGACGAGCCTTCTCGCGTCCGCAGCCGCCATATCGCCCTGCCCGATGTGAAGGCCATCCGCGCCGCATCTGGCCGCGACCTCCGCGTCGTCGTTCACGATAAACGGCACATGATAGACGCCGCAGAGCGACCTGATCTCAACCGCCTCGGCCAAAAACGCGTCGAACGGCAAATCCTTTTCGCGGAGCTGCACGCAGGTCACGCCGCCCCGCAGAGCGTATTCCACCTGTTCCGGCAGGGGCGCGCGCGCCGACCACGCGCGGTCTGTGACGGCATAGAGCAGCAGCATATCCTTATCGCATTTCATTTTTTGATCACGCCCATTTCGTTTTCGCCCCGGCTTCGAGCGCGCTCCCGGTCAGGTTATAGACCGCGTCGATCAGATAGTTGCGGTACGAGGCGTTGCCGTCTTTTTCGGACATGCGCGCAAAAGCGAGCTCCCCGGCGAGTCCCATCGCGCAGACGCCGGCGACCGCGCTCATAAACACGCCGCCCGGATTTGCGGCGGCGCAGGCGGTGAGCAGGGCGGAGAGCATACAGCCGGAGCCCGTGATCCTGCCCATCATCGGGTGTCCGTTTGAGACGACGCAGGCGCGCGACCCGTCGGCCACGATGTCCAGCGCGCCGGTGATCACGACGACCGCGCCGGTTTTTTGCGCAAATTCCTTTGCAAAGCCGACGGCCGGTTCCAGCGTGCTTTCCGTTACGGCGTCCGCGAGGTCCGCGTCGACGCCCTTCGTCATGCCGCCGCCGAGCGCCAGCGCCTTGATTTCGGAGCTGTTGCCGCGAATCACGTCAAACCGCAGCTCGCGCAAAAGCCCCTGCGCCGTATCGGTCCGCAAGGCCGAAGCGCCGACGCCGACGGGGTCCAGCAGCACGATGTGAGAGAGCTCGTTCGCGCGCTTGCCCGCCGCAAACATCGCGGGGAGCGTGCGGGCGTTCAGCGTGCCGATATTGATGTTCAGACCGGCGCAGATGGCCGTGATCTGCGCCGCGTCGTCCAAGTCGTCCGTCATAATCGGGGACGCTCCCGCCGCGATCAGAATATTCGCGCAGTCGTTGACCGTGACATAGTTTGTGATGTTGTGGACGAGCGGCGCTTTTTTTCGCACGTTCTCCAAAAATTCCCCCAGCATTTTTTAGACCTTCCCTTCCTCCGCTATTATTTGTTTATTCGGAAATTCGAACGCTTTGCGGCGGCATAATACAGCTCCACACACCTGTTTGCGAGCAGGCACAGAAGCCCGGTGATCAGCATGACGGGCAGCGTGTTGCCGACGGGCGTGTCAACCAGCAAAAAGAGGCGGTAAATGGCAAAACCCGCGGCCCAGAGCGCGAGATTCAGGATCGGGAGCTCCTTTGCCGCGCTGTCCTTGCGCAGGATAAAATAATCTACGATCTGGATCGCGATCATCGGCGCGAACACGGAGCCGATCAAGTACAAAAAGTTCTCAAACTGCGTAATCGGCGTAAAAGCGGCCAAAAAAGCGCCGACGAGACAGACCGCGATCGCCGCGGGGCGCTCCCTCAGCCTTTTTGAGATGCTGACGCTGCTGACGCCCGCCGAATAGACGTCCAAAAACGTCGTCGTCACGGTCGAAAAGATCACAATGACCATCGCGACCGCCGGGAGCCCGGCTTTGAGCAGGATCGCCGTGACGTCGCTCTCGCCTGTAAAAATCGCCGCGCCGAGGCCGATCACATACATCCACGAGCTGACGAAAAAATAGACGAGCGCGCTTGCCGTCGTGGCGGCGACGGGCTTCTTTGCGGCGCGCGTGTAGTCCGAGATCAGCGGGAGCCACGAGAGCGGCATCGCCGCCGAAAGCTCGACGGCCGCGCCAAAGCTGAGGCCCCCGCCCGTCGCCGCCGACAAGGCCGACGCGGCTGACGAAGCCGAGGCGTCTGCGCCTGCGCCCCGAAAGACGACGGTACTCAAAACGACGGTCAAAGCGAACAGCGCCGCCATCGCGGCGGTATTGAGCCTGCCGAGGTTCGTAATGCCGATAAAGACCCACAGAATAATCAGCGCGGCGATCACGGCGCACCAGACCCAGCTGCCGCCGATGCGCAGAACGGAGTCGCACGCGTAGGCGGCGCTGACGATCATCACCGCGGTCCAGCCGACGAGCTGGAGGACGTTCAGCGACGAAAAAAGCAGCGCCCCCTTTTTGCCAAAGGACAGCCTGACCGTCTCCATCGCGCTCTTTCCCGTCCGGCCCCCGATCAGACCGGCGAAGAACAGCAGCGCGCAGCCGATTAAGTGGCCGAGCAGGACCGCCGTGAGCCCCTTCGCGAAGCCCAGCGGCGCGAGCAGCGTCCCCGTCAAAATCTCCGCGATCGACACGGCCGCGCCGAACCAGATCAGGCCGTTCGCGAATACAGACGTCTTGTTGTTTTCCGTTTTTATGGCCATTCCTCAAACCTCCTTGCGTCCCTAGAGTTTATTTGGCGCACCAAAAAAGCGCCCAATAGGGGCGCTCTCTGAAGGCTGACTATGCGCTCCCTACGTTGGCATTACCCACATCAGGTTATGGGGTCGAAGTTGACGACTTCCTCTCAGCCTGCGCTCACAAGCTCCCCCGCAATAAAACTCTATTCGGTAAAATAACTTCCTGTCTGTTATACAGCAAATCGCTTCATAAGTCAAACGTTTTTAGGGATGTCTGGGGGGTGATCCAATATCATTACAAGCATAAGTACTGGCATTTTGCCGAAAACATGCTATAATTTATTATATTGTTGGATGGCTGAAAACGCTGTATAGACAGGCGTTTCTCGAACTCGGAAAGAGCAATCTACTGACGGAAAACCAGCAATACTGGCGCGAATTTTTCATTAGCGGTAAAGCGGCGAATAGTGCGCCGGATTATATCCAGAAGGCATCTGAACTGTTAGAGGTTTCTAATCTAAGTAATGAGGAGAGAAAATCAATGGATATTATGGAAAAAGCTATTGCCACTTATGAAGCAGAGCTGGACTATGCGCATTTTCGCGGCATGGAAGCGGGCATGGATGCGGGTATGGAAAAAGCGGCAAGGAATTTGCTTGCCGAAAATACCGCATTGGATCTGATCCAAAAGGTCACCGGATTGAGTATAGAAACGATTGAACATCTAAAAACGCAGATAAATTAGCGGGCGGGGTATGAATCGTTTAAGCTGATCGCTCTCCTGCGACCCTTTATTCGCTCCTTGTATTCGGGGTAACGCGCTTCTATCTGGAGCGGGGTTAGCTTATCGAAAAGAGCAAGCTGCCCATCAGTCAAACCGTCGAACATGCTGCCGCGCACGGCCAATCTTTGTAGGTCGTGAGTTTTGGGCGGTATCTCGTAAATATGAAATGATATTCAATCAGCAGCGTCAACTATGAAAAGTCATGCTTCTGGGTCTGTTTGCTATGCAGTTTTTTGCCCTCTCCTGCCCTTTATAAGCGGGATTTTCCGTTCTTCACATCCTCCTTTTCTTGTTTGAGTTTATTCGGAAATTCGGACGCCTTGTGGCGACTACGTTTCGCGGCTATGCCGCAAAACTTTGCATCCACTCGTCGCCCTCGTTTCCTCTAAACAGCTCCGCTTATATCGTCGCGTGAAAATGCGATTTCCACGCGACTCCGTGCGCTACGCGCACGCACGCTACCTCTTCCGGTAGCGCGTGA
>JAITSR010000366.1 GCA_031287655.1 Clostridiales bacterium | reverse complement strand
GCCACGCGACTAATCAGCGCGCCGGGCCTGATGTTCCAGCGGTTTACGACAAAGGAACCCGATGACACGATGATCGAGGTTGCGATTGTCGCGTTTGAAAACGCGCTGTCGGATGATGAAAATGAAATGCGCTGGTAACGGGGATCGGTGTCCGGCGCGGGCTGCGGACCCCGGCGCGAACCTCGGCCCGCGGGGACGTGTCGGCAAAATCCGGGAGACCGCGAGTTGCGACACCGAAAGCCGGGAGACCGTGAGCCGCGGCGGCGCGCGCGGTTACGCGGCGCTGCTCGAGGCCGGTCGGCGCTTTCTCGCGGAGAGGGGCGCGGAGGACGCGGCGCGCGACGCCGTCGAGCTCCTTTGTCTGGCCGCGGGCTGTGACAGGGCGCGCCTTTACGCGTACCCGGACGAGTCTGTTCCGGACGCCGCCGCCGCGCGGTTCCGCGACTTTCTGCACCGCCGCGCGCGCCACGAGCCGATTCAATATATCGCGGGGACGTGGGAATTTATGGGGCTGACGTTCCGCGTCGACCGCTCCGTTTTGATCCCGAGGCCGGATACGGAATGTCTCGCGGAATGTGTGCTGCGCGCCGTCCGTGCGCGCGCGCCGGGCGAGGAACCGCCGCGTATCCTCGATCTTTGCACAGGCTCCGGATGCGTCGCGGTTTGCCTTGCTTTTTTTTTGCGTAGCGCGCATATCGTCGCGACGGACATTTCCGCGGCGGCGCTCGCTCTCGCGCGGGAGAACGCCGCATTGAACGGCCTTGCGGATCGCCTGACGTTTCTTGAGGGGGATTTGTTCGCGGCGCTCCCAAACGCCGCCTCCGCGCCGCGCTTTGACGTCATCTGCGCGAACCCGCCCTATATCCCGGAAGAAGAAATCCCCGGCCTTATGCCGGACGTCCGGCTCTATGAGCCGGAACTCGCCCTGAACGGCGGCCCCGACGGCCTCGGCTTCTATCGCCGGATCGCCGAGGGCGCGCCGCGCTATCTGCGGCCCGGCGGTACGCTCGCCGTCGAGGTCGGAGCGGGACAGGCGGCCGACGTGGCCGCGATCTTTGCGGGCCGCGCGGAACTCACCGCTATTTCGACCGTTCGCGACCTCTCCGGTCTCGAGCGCGTCGTTTTTGCCCGCCGCGCGCTCACCGGTGCGCTTTTTGACACCAACACCTGCTTAGTATAAAAAATGTGATAGATTTTCACAAAATCTCAATACCTGTATGCTGTACTTCATAAAGCATACTATATTTATCAATATCGCCGTTATCAAGAATTAGGTTCGGTTCAATTCTTGCGTCAACATCCGCCGCAAGCACAAACAGATTACCAAATACACTCATATATGCGCTTCTGTCAAGGTGGTCAAAAATCACGGCTATATCAATATCGCTATCCTCCCGCGCCGTACCCTTTGCATAAGAACCATACAAATAGACGGCTTTAGTGTGAAATCTTTTTTTGACGTTTTGCGCGTACCTTGTTATTTTTTCATTAACGATTTTATCCACTCGCCTAACGCCTCCGTTTCCTCCAATAAATCACCGCAGTATTCGTTAGTCAATATAGATGCAATTATAGTTTCATAATCCTCATATCCACCAACTCAGATTGTGTCACACTCTCACCAACTTCACTAAGATACACCACTGCCGACGTTGTTTATAATACCAGTATAATACATTCCGCGGAAAAACAAAAGTTCCCTTTTACAATGTCCTTCCACCCCCAAATATAAACGATTTCTAAAAAATCGGCTTTCCGCTATATTTCGCAAGCCGTTTGTGGTATACTGATTCAGGCTTTCATTGGGCGAAAGATCGTAAACGGCCCCCGAAAGCACCAAAATTAGGAGATGTTAGACAAGATGGGGCTGACTATGCGAAAACTCGCCGGAGGCGCGCGCGTGCCGCACCGCAAGTGGACCTCCGAGGCCGCGATCGTAAAGATGGGCGTGCCTGCCCGCGTCATAATCCCGATGGTCCAGCACATCGGAGCGCCTTGCGAGCCGATTGTAAAGAAGGGCGATACGGTTCTGGTTGGGCAGATTCTCGGCGACACGGGCCAGTATGTTTCCGCGCCGATCCATTCGAGCGTGTCGGGCACGGTCGCAAACGTCGGGCAGATGCTCTATCCGGGCGGCGGGCGCGTGACCTCCGTCGAGATCGCAACGGACGGGCTGCAAAGACCGCATGAGAGCGTGCGGCCGCAAACGTATGCCGACAAAAAGGACTTTCTCGGGCTCGTGCGCGCGTCGGGCCTCGTGGGCTTGGGCGGCGCGGGCTTTCCGGGCCATGTCAAGCTGAATCCGCCGCCGGGCGCGTCAATCGACTGCCTGATTGTGAACGGCGCGGAGTGCGAGCCATATATCACATCCGACTATCGGTTTATCCTCGAAAACGCGCGGAGCATCGTCTCGGGGATCAAACTGCTCCAAAGCGTCCTCGGGATACCCAAAACCTATGTCGGGATTGAGGACAACAAGCCCGCCGCGATCAAGCTGATGGAGGAAATGACGGCGGACGACCGGAACATCGAGATCGTGACGCTCCGTTCGCTGTACCCGCAGGGCGCGGAAAAAATGCTGATCTATTCCTGCACGGGGCGGCGCGTACCGCCCGGCAAGCTGCCCGCCGACGTCGGCGCGGTCGTGATGAACGTGAACAGCGTGAGCCTTATCGCGGAGTTCATGGAGACGGGGATGCCGCTGGTAAAAAAGATCGTCACGGTCTCGGGCAACGCGGTCAAAAAGCCGATGAATCTGGAAGTTGTGATCGGCACGCCGCTCCGGGATGTGTTTGCCTTTTGCGGCGGTTTTACGACGACGCCCGAAAAGATTCTGATGGGCGGCCCGATGATGGGGATCGCGCAGTTTTCGCTCGACGTCCCCGTGATCAAAAATACGAACGCGGCGCTCGCGTTTGACGTCAAAGACGCGAAGCCCGCGCCGGAGACGGGCTGTATCCGCTGCGGAAAATGCGTCGACAACTGCCCCATGCAGCTTTTGCCGCTCTTTATCAACTCCGCCGCGGTCAAGGGCGACGCGGAGAGGCTGAAGCGGTTTCATGTGATGGACTGTATCGAGTGCGGAACCTGCGTGTACAACTGCCCCGCAAAGCGCCGCATTGTCCAGTCCGCGCGGCTCGGCAAGGACATCCTGCGCAATCTCGCCGCCGCGGAAAAGAAGGGGGGGCGCGCAAATGCCTGATTCGGGGCCCGCGGGCACGGGCATGGCCTTTGACGAAAAGTATACCGTCACGGCGTCGCCGCATATCGCAAGCGACATCACGACGGGCCGCGTCATGCGGGACGTTCTGATCGCGCTGATTCCCGCCGTTTTGGCCGGTGCGTGGTTCTTTGGCGCGCGCACGCTGCTCGTCTGCGCCGTGACGGTCGCCGCCTGCGTCGCCGCGGAGTTCTTCTCGCGCAAAATCATGCGGCGCGAAAACACGACAGGCGACCTGAGCGCGGCCGTCACGGGGCTCCTGCTCGCGCTGAACCTGCCCCCGTCGATCGAGCTCTGGATGGCGGTCGTCGGCGGCGCGGCGGCGATTGTGATCGGAAAGCAGATTTTTGGCGGGATCGGGCAGAACTTTATGAACCCCGCGCTCGTCGGAAGGGTCGTGATGCTGACGTCGTGGGGCGCGTCGATGACGCGCTGGTCGCCCGCCGTGTCCGGGGCGCTGTTTGGCGCCATGCCCACGGGCGGCGGCGCTGTCGACGCCGTCTCCGCCGCGACGCCGCTCGCGCTCGCAAAAGCGCTCTTTACGGGCGGCGGCCTCACCGAAGGCCTGTCGCAGGCGACGTTGGCCCTCCCCTCCTATTCGGCGCTTTTTTTGGGCGGTGTCGCGGGCTGCATCGGCGAGACCTCCGCGCTCGCGGTTCTTCTCGGCGGGCTTTATCTTCTGTGCCGCAGGGTGATTACATGGCATATCCCGGCCGCGTTCCTCGGGTCGGCGGCGCTCCTGACATGGGCTTTCGGCGGGCGCGGCACGCTGTTTGGCGGCGACCCGCTCTACCAGATTTTGAGCGGCGGCCTGTTCCTTGGCGCGTTCTTTATGGCGACCGATTACAGCACCTCGCCGATGACAAAAAAGGGCAAGTTGATCATGGGCTTGGGCTGCGGTGTGCTGACGGCTGTGATCCGCCTGTTTACGACGTCCCCCGAGGGCGTCTCCTATTCGATCCTGATTATGAACGTCGTCGTGCCCTTGATCGACCGGTACACGATACCGACTGTGTTTGGAGGTGGCAAGCCGCATGAATAAACTTGCGAAGCCCGCGATTGTCCTCTTTGTGATCTGTGTCGTCATCGGCGCGGCGCTTGCGCTGACCTATGGCCGCACAAAGGACCGGATCGCGGCGAGCGAGGCTGAGGCCTCCAACGCCGCCCGCGCCGAGGTCCTGCCGGGGGCGGAATTTGTCCCTGTCTTCGCGCTCGACGCCGCCGAGCTTGCGCGTTTGTCGGAGTATCCGGTTGTGACCGAGCTCTATCAGGCGCAGGCGGACGGGGTTTTGGCCGGCTATGTCGCGACGGTCCTCGCGCAGGGCTACGGCGGCGAGGTGACCGTGATCGTCGGCATCGACGGGACGGGCAGGGTCGCGGGCGTCCGGGTCGCAAAGCACTCGGAGACGCCGGGCCTCGGGGCGAACGCGGCAAAGCCGGAATTTTATGAGCCGTTCGCCGGGAAGGCCGCGGCGGGGAAACTGCGCGTCGTCAAAGACGCGGCGGACTCGCCGGACGAGGAGGTCTCGGCGATCAGCGGCGCGACCATTACATCAAACGCGGTCACGGACGCGGTCAACACCGCGGCCGAATATGTGCTCGCGCTGCCATAATAATTGACCGCGCGGCGGAAAGAAGATGAAACAGAAAGGAATGGTCATATGAGTGATAACGCGGAGAACAAAGCCGCCGGGGGCGGCGCAAGCGGTTCTGCGGGCGCGCTCGACGCCGCGAACGCGGGCGGTTCTGCGGGCGCAAATCTGCTGACGGTTTTCCGGAACGGGCTGCTGGACGAAAATCCGACATTCCGGCTGATCCTCGGGACATGCCCGACCCTCGCCGTGACGACGTCCGCGGTCAACGGCGTCGGCATGGGGCTTTCGGCGATGGCCGTCCTGATTTGCTCGAACATCGTGATCTCGCTGATTCGGAACCTGATTCCGGACACGGTGCGGATTCCGGCTTTCATTACGGTAATCGCGGGCTTTGTCACGATTGTGGACCTTTTGCTGCACGCTTTTGTGCCGTCGCTGTATTCCGCGCTCGGCATTTTCATTCCGCTGATCGTCGTGAACTGCATCATCCTCGCCCGCGCCGAGATGTTCGCGTGCAAAAATTCCGTCGCGCGCTCCGCCGCGGACGGCCTCGGGATGGGGGTCGGCTTCACGGCGGCGCTGATTCTGATCGGCAGTCTGCGCGAATTTTTGGGCAACGGGACGATTTTCGGAATTGATCTGACGCAGCGGCTTTTCAGTCCGGCCGCGCTGATGCTCCTGCCGCCGGGCGGCTTTCTCGCGTATGGGGCGGTGCTCGCCGTCATTAACAAGGTGACGCGCAATAAGACCGCCGTGGTCGGCTGCGACGCCTGCCCGCTCCGCTGCGGCATGAAGGACGGGGAGCGCGCCGGGCTTGCGGACGCGCGCGGGAACGGAGGTGCGGTATGATCGTCAGGGACCTTGGCATCATCGCCCTTTCCACGATTTTAGTCCACAATTTTGTGCTGAGCCAATTCCTCGGGATATGCCCCTTTCTCGGCGTTTCAAAAAAGCTGGACACGGCGCTCGGCATGAGCGGGGCCGTGATCTTTGTGATGACTGTCGCGTCCGCGGTCACATGGCTCGTCAACCGCTATCTGCTCGCGCCAAATTCGCTCGCGTACATGCAGACGATCTCGTTTATTCTCGTGATCGCGGCGCTCGTGCAATTTATAGAAATCCTGATGAAAAAGTTTATGCCGCCGCTCTATAACGCGCTCGGCATCTATCTGCCGCTGATTACGACAAACTGCGCGGTGCTCGGCGTCGCGCTGCTGAACATGCGCGACTATCCCGACAGCCTCGCGCGGGCGACGGTACACGGCCTTGCGGGCGGGCTCGGCTTTATGCTCGCGCTCGTGCTGTTTGCGGGCGTGCGCGAACGGCTCGAGCTCTGCGACGTCCCGGAGTGCCTCGAAGGGCTGCCGATCACGCTGATCTCCGCGGGACTTGTCTCGCTGTCTTTCTTCGGATTTCAGGGGCTTTTCGCGTGAGCCGCGGAGCAGTCGCTTTTATTGACGGGGTTTTATGTAAAACTCAAAGAAGATGAGAGGGGTTCGATTCAGAAACCTTGCGGGACACATCAATTCCCCACTGGGGAATTGATGCCCCTCATCACTCCCCCATGACCATTTCGGCATGGGGTATAGGTGAAAGGCACTGTTGTTTCATTCCGTTTTGTGCCTTTCGCAGAAAGGAATGGTCATATGAATGTTTTTGTGCCAACGTTGATTTTAAGCGCGATGGGGATTCTGTTTGGTCTCGCCCTCGCCTTTGCTTCCAAAGCGTTTGCGGTGAAGGCGGACGCGCGCGCAGCCGAGGTGCGCGAGGTCCTGCCGGGCGCAAACTGCGCGGCGTGCGGATACACAGGCTGCGACGGGTACGCGGCCGCCGTCGTGTCGGGGGAAGCCGCCCCAAACCTGTGCAGCGTCGGCGGGCAGGCGACGGCGGAGAAGATCGGCGCGATCCTCGGCCTTTCGGTCGGCGCGGTCGAGCGCAGGGTCGCCCGCGTCAAGTGCGCGGGGACGAGCGCCGTGTGCGGCACAAAGTACGACTACGAGGGGATCGCGGATTGCGCCGCGGCCCGTCTCGTGCATGACGGCCCGTCCGCGTGCGGCTACGGCTGTCTGGGCTTTGGCAATTGTGTGAAGGCGTGCGCGTATGGCGCGATCTTTGTGCGTGACGGCGTCGCGGAGGTCGTCGCGTCGCGCTGCACAGCCTGTGGAATGTGCGCCGCCGCCTGCCCGAAAAAGCTGATCGAGCTTTTGCCCGTCGACGCGAACTACACCGTGCGCTGCGCGAATATGGACAGGGGCGCCGTCACGCGGAAGAACTGCGCGGTCGGCTGCATCGGCTGTATGCGCTGCGTAAAAGTTTGCTCGATCGGAGCGATTTCGGTAAAGAACAACCTTGCGTCGATCGATCAGGACAAGTGCCGACGCTGCGGCGAGTGCGTAAAAGTCTGCCCGCAAAAGTGCATCAACTATTACGATTGTCTGCTGACGCGCGAAAAAGTCGGCTAGTGTTATTGTTTACGCCGACTCATCGCTATGCGGTATGCTTTTGCTTTAATCGCGGTTTCGGATCTCGCCCTCCACGGTCCCATAGCAGGCTCCGCGCAGCCATCCGACGTCCCCGTGGATTACCGCGCCTTCCTCAATGTCGCCGATGATCTCATGGACGTAGCACTTCTCCGACAAAAAGTCTCCGCCGTATGCGCTGCCGATCTCCCCGCTGACGCTGCCTTTGACGACCGCGTACACACTGCCCTTGACGCGGCCTGAGATGTCGCCCTTAATGACGGTCTTACCCGGAAACAGCCGGACCCCGATATTGCCGTTCACGGTACCGGACAGGTCGCCGCCGACCGAACCGACGAGGTTCCCGCTGACAGTCCCGCTGACGTCGCCCCCGACACTGCCGACGACATTCCCCCTGATCGTACCCGATAGCTCGCCCTCAATGCCGCCGGTGATGTTGCCATGAATTTCCCCGGAGACGTCGCCTTGGACGCTGCCCGTGACATTGCCGCGCACGCTGCCTGACATCTCGCCCTGAATCGGACCTGTGATATTGCCGGCGATACTGCCCTTGACCGGCCCGCGCACCGGTCCCAGAATGTTGCCGTGCGCCGCGCCGCGGATCGCCCCGTTGACCGCGCCCATGACGTTCCCGTATATACTGCCGCCGATCCCGCCGTTGATCTCGCCCATGACGTTGCCATACAGCGTGCCGTCGATGTCGCCGTCCACGGAACCGAAGATGTTCTGCTTGACGGTCTCACCCTTAGGGATGCCGGGGATCGGGCCGAAGCTGTGCCGCCGGTTGTTGCCGCGGGCGTCGAAAGGCCGCCCGAACTGCTCCGCAAAGCCGCCGCCAAAAAAGTCCTCGAAGCGGAAGTCGGCGCAGCCCCCGACGCTGCCGCGGAAAGTCGCGCCGCCCCCGACGCCGCCGTCCGAGGCACTGCCCCCGGCAGTTTTCCCGCTCCAAGTACCGCCAGTACCGCCGCTATTGGCCGCTTCCCCGCTCTCGCTCCCGCCGTCGCCCGTAGCATTGCCGTCGCCTACGGCGTTTCCGTCGCCGCCGTCGGCCTGAGCCGCGCGGTCCTGCTCCTGTAAGGCGGCAATGAGCCGCTCCCCTTCCTCGGGGCTGATTTCGCCGGTTTGGATTTTTTCCAAAATTTCCATCAATTCCATTTTTATAACCCTTCCCCTTCCCTGCCATTGTTTAAATATGCCCTATAATCAGCGCCTTCGCCGTCTCCGGATCGATTTCGCCGCGCGCAAGGCGCTCGAGAATTTCGCGCTTCGGCGTCCGTCGGCCTTCGCCGCCGCGTCTGTCCTCGCGCGTACCCGCCTGCGTCGCCGCGCGCGTCCCGTCTGCGCCTCCGACGCCGCCCACGTCCCCCGTCCCCGCATCCTCGTCCTGCTCGGGCCGCTCGCCGAGTGCCGTAACAATCTCGTCGATCCGCGCCCGGACCGTCGGATAGGAGATCGCGAACGCCTTCTCCATTTCGCGAATGTTGCCGCGGCACTTTAAAAAGTGGATCACAAACTGTCTCTGCGCCGCGGTCAGGCGCGAGAGCCGGTCCAGCTCGAAATCGCCTTCAAGCGCGCTGCCGCACCGCGCGCAAGTCAGGCGCGAAACGTGGAACCGCTCCTGACACACGGGGCAGGCGGCCGGTAGTTCATAGGCCATTTCACATCACTCCTTTAATAGTTTAATTCTGTTTCTCAAATATATCAATTACTCTATTGAATATTTTAATATATAGAATTAAACATGTCAATGTTTAGGAATGAAAAAAACTCGCCGCGCAGCAGCCGACGAGTGAGAGGAGGAGGATGGAACTAGAATTTATGAACTGCCCAACTGCCTGATAGCGTCGCGTATGCTCTTTTCAAGCGCCTCTTTACCGGATTTATCTACCTCAATCTTATTTTTCTCGCCGGGCGTAAGACATC
>JAITSR010000310.1 GCA_031287655.1 Clostridiales bacterium | reverse complement strand
GCGGAGCTCGCGGCCCTCTATCGGGAGAACCCCGTCTACAAAGAGCTGATCGACATGGCCAAAAAGCTCGAGGGGATGCCGCGCCACGCGTCGACGCACGCGGCGGGCGTTTTGATCACAGAAAAGCCCGTCACGGAATACGTCCCGCTCCAGAAAAATGACGACTGTGTGACGACGCAGTTCCCGTGGGGGCTGATCGAGGAACTGGGCCTTTTGAAAATGGACTTTTTGGGGCTCCGGACGCTGACCGTCATCCGCGACACGGTCGACGCGATCCGCGAAAGCCGGGGGATAACGATCGACATCGAGGGCATCGACCTCACGGACCCGGACGTCTACCGCATGATCTGCGAGGGCAATACGGCGGGCGTCTTTCAGCTTGAAAGCTCGGGCATGACGCAGTTTATGAAGGAGCTGAGGCCGAGCGGGATCGAGGATTTGATCGCGGGCGGCGCGCTCTACAGGCCCGGCCCGATGGATTCGATCCCGCGCTACATCGCGTGCAAGCAGAATCAGAACGCCGTGCGCTACGACCACCCGCTGTTGGAGCCGATCCTCAACGTCACCTACGGCTGTGTCGTCTATCAGGAGCAGGTGATGCAGATCGTGCGCGACCTCGCGGGCTATTCGTTCGGGCGTGCGGACCTCGTGCGGCGCGCGATGTCAAAAAAGAAGCATGACGTGATGGAAAAGGAGCGCCGGAGCTTTGTTCACGGCGTCACGGACGCGGACGGGACCGTCCTGATTGCGGGCGCGGTGCGCAACGGCGTGCCGGAGGCGGTCGCGAACAAAATCTTTGACGACATGACGGACTTTGCGAGCTACGCGTTCAACAAGTCGCACTCTGCGGCGTACGCGCTCGTCGTCTATCAGACCGCGTGGCTAAAATACCACTACCCGGTCGAATTTATGGCGGCGACGCTGAACAGCTGCATGGGCGTATCGGACAAGGTCGCGCACTACATCGAGGAGTGCCGGAAGATGGGCATCGCCGTGATGCCGCCGGACATCAACAAGAGCTTTTCGCGGTTCTCGGTCTCGAACGGCGACCTGCGCTTCGGCCTTGCCGCGATCAAGAACGTCGGCTACGCCGCGGTTGACGCGATCATTGCGGAGCGGCGGGCGCGCGGCGAATACAAATCCTTCTCCGACTTTTTGCGGCGCTCCGCCTCCGACGCGCTGAACAAACGCGGGATCGACAGCATGATCCGCTGCGGCGCGCTCGACTCGCTAAAGTACACGCGCGCGAGCCTCGCGGCGTGCTATGAGCGGCTTTTGGATGGAATCCAGTCGGCGCGGCGGCGCAGGATGGAGGGGCAGATCAGCTTTTTGGACGTCGGGTTAGCCCCCGTCGCGGGTGGCGTGAGCGGCGCGTCCGGCTCGGGCGGCTCGGGCGGTTTGCCGGTCGCGGAGGCGGGCGAGACCTTGGCCGGCGCGGACGCAGGCTGGGGTGGCGCGCTCGGAGGCGGCGGTTTTGGCGGCGCAGGCGGCGCGGGCGCGGGCGACGACGAGACCCGGATCCCCGCGCTGCCGGAGTTCCCGCAGCGGCTGCTGTTGAATATGGAAAAGGAGATGCTCGGGCTGTACGTCTCGGGCCACCCGCTCGATGGGTATACGGATGTGATCGAGCGCTATGCCGACTGCGACACGCGTATGCTGCGGCAGGCCGCGGCGGAGGCCCTTGGGGGCGCGGTTGCTCTGGCGGAGCGGGAAGGGGACGAGACGGCGGGGATTTCGGATATGGCGGCTTTGCCCGCGGAGTTTTCGGAAGCGGCGGAAAATGCCGCGGAGGCGGTTCTGTCCGCGCCGGTTCCGCAAATGCAGGGTCAGCCGTCTCAGGGTCGGCCCGCGCCGGGCGCCGTCTCGCGTCGGCGCCTTACGGACGGGCAGAACGCGATCATCGGCGGCGTAATCGCAAGGATCAAGACAAAATTGACAAAGAGCAACACGCTGATGGCCTTTGTCGACCTCGAGGACCGCTACGGATCGGTTGAAATGCTCGTATTCCCCAAAATACTGGAACGCTTTGAAAACGAGCTCCGCGCCGAGCGCATTGTGCTTGCGAAGGGGCGGATCACGATGCGCGAGGACGAGGACGCAAAGCTCATCTGCGAGGATGTCGCCGAGATCGGCCTTGCCGAAACCGGCGCGGAACAGGGCATGGAGCAGGCCGCCGCGGGGCTGGCAAACGCCGTGGGATTTGCGGCCGCGGCAGGCCGCGGGGCCGGGGCCGAGGCTGCGGGCGGAGGCGTCGCTGTGGCGCGCGCGGATTTGGCGCGCCTCGACAGATGGGCGCGCGGAGGCGGCGCTATGCGCGGCGCGTATGGGGCGTCGGGGGCATACGGCGGCGGGGAACGGAGCGGCGGTTATCGGGAGACGCCCGGCGGCTATGCTGACGCGAATCGCGGCCCCGGCCCGGCGGACGGCACGGCGCCCCCAAAGGCGCTGTACATCAGGCTCGACGGCGGCGAGTCCAAACCGCTTTTGGACGCGGCTTACGCCACTATGCGCTATTTTTCCGGAAATGTGCCGGTGGTTTTGTACAACGCAAAAAACAAAACGAAAAAGGAGCTGGGCCGCGAGTTCTGCGTCAAGCTGAGCGGTACGCTCCTGTCTGAGCTGGGCGAGCGCTTTGGCGCCGAGAATGTAAAGGTGAAGGTTTAGTCATGCCAATCGAACGCGCGGCGTTGCGCAAGCAAAAAAAAAGAAAAATCGATACACGGCGCTTGGCCTTGTTTTGCCTGTTTGCGCTCGCCGCGCTGATCCTGCCGATTCACGCGACACTCAAAAACCTGAATCCGTCCGAGCCGCCGCCCGCGGACTCGGTCTTTGCGGCCGCGCAGCCGACGCCGGTTCCGACGCCGACTCCGGCCCCGATCGGCAATGACCCGGCGGATTCCGCGCCGCCCGGCGGCGCGTCGGCGCAAAAAGTCTCCGCCGCCCCGAGTCCGGCGCGGGCGCCTTGGGAAACCGCGGCGTCTGTCCCGACACCGGCCCCGACGCCTGTGCCCCGGCCGGAAAATGTGGTCGTGACGATCAGCGCGATCGGCGACTGTACGATCGGATTTGACGAGGCGACCGGGCGGCAGAACAGGTTCGATCAGGTCTATTTGGCGAACGGTTCCGACCCCGCCTATTTCTTTTCCAACGTAAAGGACATCCTCGCGGCGGACGATCTGACGATCGCAAACCTCGAGACGACGCTTACAACGGCGAAAAAGAAAGCCGCGGACAAGGCGTTCTGCTTTCGGGGCGACCCCGCCTATGTCCGCATTTTAGAAGAAGGCAGCGTCGAGGCCGTAAATATCGCGAACAACCATATCTACGACTATTTGCAGCAGGGCTTTGACGATACGGTGGCGACGCTTGAGGGCTCCGCCGTCCGATATTTCGGCTATGACAAGTACCGCGTGATTGAGGTCAGGGGGGTTCGCGTCGGGCTCGCGGGCTTTCATATCGGCGCGGGCGGCTGGTCCGGCAAAAAGAAGGCGGTGGAGACCGCGATCGCGGCGCTGAACGCGGAGGCTGATCTCGTGATCCTGTCGTTCCACTGGGGGATCGAGGGGAAGTATCAGCCGACGGGCGACCAGAAGTCGCTTGCGCGCTTTGCGATCGACAGCGGCGCGGACCTTGTGCTCGGGCATCACCCGCACACGCTGCAGGGCGTCGAGACCTACAACGGCAGAACGGTCGTGTATTCGCTCGGGAATTTCTGCTTCGGGGGCAACCGCAACCCCAAAGATAAAGATTCAATCATTCTGCGGCAGTCGTTTGAGTTTGACGGGGAGAGCTTTGCGCTGCTCCTTGCGCGCGAGCCGGAGATCATTCCGGTTTCGGTGTCGTCGGTCACGGACCGCAACGACTACCGCCCGACGCGACTCGAGGGGGAGTCGGCCGAACGCGCGCTCAAAAAAGCCGCGCCCGTCAAGTGACAAAAATAACATGGGGTAGTTTTTGCGCCTGAAAGGGGCGTGTCCGATATGAGGATTGCGGTTGTGGACGGGCAGGGCGGCGGGATCGGGCGGGCGGTCGTCGAGCGTCTGCGAAAGGCCCTGCCGGAGGATACGGAGATCGTCGCGCTCGGCACGAACGCGACGGCGACGGCCGTCATGCTGCGGGCGGGGGCGAATGAAGGCGCGTCGGGCGACGGCGCGATCATCTATGGCGCAAAGCGCGCGGACGTCCTCGTCGGCGTCGTGAGTATTCTGCTCGCGGACTCGTTTTTGGGCGAGCTCGGGGCCGAGGCCGCCGCGGCGATCGCGCGGAGCGACGCCGTCAAAATCCTGATTCCGCTGAACAGGCAGCAGGTATGGGTCGCGGGCGTCGAGGAAAAGCCGCTGCCGCACTATATCGAGGACGTCGTGGCGCTGGCGCGCAGGGCTTTGCGGATAACGTAAGCGCAAATGATCACGCGACGCAAATGATCGTAAAGTGTAAGTTGCGAGTTTGAACAGTTCCCTAGTGTGGGAGTGTATTCGGAAAGGGATACGGCGATGTGTGAAGCAAATGTGTATTGGCGGGACGAGGCCGGAGACGAGGTCCTGTTTTTTGAGAACGTCGACCTTCTGACGCCGGAGGGCGACAAGCTGATTCTGCGGGACATTTTTGGGCGCAGTAAGATTGTGACCGCGCGGATCGAGACGATGCAGCTGACGGAGCACCGGATCGTCATCACGAGGGGAGCGGCGGCGGAGGTCTATGACAAAGCACACTGAAATCGACGCCGCGGCGCTCCGCGTCCTCGAATTTTACAAGATCAGGGAGATGCTCGCCCAAAAGTGCGTGTCCCCGCTCGGGCGGTCCTACGCGGAGGAGCTTTTGCCGTCCGTGTTCGAGGCGCGGATTTTGCGCGACATGAGGCAGACGACCGACGCGGAGGGCTTTATCATCCGGAACGGGACGCCGCCGCTCGGCGGCTTTCACGATATTCGCGGGGCGCTAAAGCGCGTTGAGCTCGACGCGATCCTAAATCCGGCGGAGCTCTTGCATATCGCGGCCGTCCTGCGCACGGTCCGGAGCTTTTTGCGCTACGGGCGGGACGCGGGGCGGAGTGATAAAGGGATTGGCGCGGGCGGCGGCGCGGGCGGCACAGTCGGTTCAGTCGGCGCGTCCGGGGCCGAGGGCGGGCTTGCCGCGCCCGCGCGTGCGGATCCGGACGGGGTCGCCGCGCTGATCCAGACACTGACGGACAATCAGCGGTTGGAGAACCACATCGGCGCGTGTATCCTAAATGAGGAGGAACTCGCGGACGACGCGAGTCCCGCGCTGCTCTCAATCCGGCGGCATATCCGAAAATTGCAGGATTCGATCAAGGACAAGCTGAACGCGATCATCCGGTCCCCCGCCTATCAGAAGTTCATGCAGGACAGCCTCGTGACGATGCGTCAGGACAGGTATGTGATCCCCGTCAAGCAGGAGCATCGCGCGGAGATCAGCGGCCTCGTCCACGACATGTCGTCGAGCGGCGCGACCGTGTTTATCGAACCGATGGCCGTCGTTGAAACGAACAATGAAATCCGCGAGCAAAAGGGCAAGGAGTCGCTCGAAATCGAACGCATCCTCTCGGAGCTGACGGCGGAGGTCTATGAAATGCTGCCGGAGCTCGTGCGCAATGTTGAAACGCTCGGCCTTCTGGACTTTTTGTTCGCAAAGGCGAAGCTGAGCCTCGACTATGACGGCACGCCGCCGGAGCTTGGTCCCGCCGCGCAAATCCGAATCAAAAAGGGGCGTCATCCGCTGCTCGCGCGCGGTACGGCGGTCCCCCTTGACTATTGGATGGACCCGGGCGTCGACACCGTGATCGTCACAGGTCCGAACACGGGCGGGAAGACCGTCGCGCTCAAAACGGTCGGCCTCTTTACGCTGATGGCGCAGGCGGGGCTGCACATTCCGGCCGCGTCCGGGTCGTCGCTCCGGATTTTCGCAAAGGTCTTTGCGGACATCGGGGACGAGCAGAGCATTGAACAGAGCCTTTCGACGTTTTCGTCGCACATGGGGAACATCGTCCGCATTTTGCGCGAGGCCGACGACGAGACGCTCGCCCTGTTCGACGAGATCGGCGCGGGCACCGACCCGACGGAAGGGGCCGCGATCGCGACGTCGATTCTCGAATGCCTGCATCAGACCGGGGTACACACGGTCGCGACGACGCATTACAGCGAGTTGAAGCTGTACGCGCTCACGACGCCGGGCGTTGAAAACGCGTGCTGCGAGTTCGACGTCGCGACGCTTCGGCCTACATATAAGCTGCTGATCGGTTTGCCGGGCAAGAGCAACGCCTTTGCGATCTCGGCGCGCCTCGGTCTGCCGGAGGAGGTCCTTACGCGCGCGCGGGAGTTTTTGACGCGCGAGGACCTTGAATTTGAAGAAGTCCTTCATACGATCGAAAAAAACCGCACGGCGGCCGAGGAGGCGCGTCGGGCGGCGGAGGCGGCGCGGCTGGAAATAGCGGGGCTGCGGGACGAGCTCGATCGGGAAAAGCGCGCGGTCGCGGCTCAAAAGGAGACCGCGCTCAGGGAGGCGCGGGAGTCCGCGCGCCGCTTTCTTGCGGAGAGCCGCGCGGAGGCGGAGGAAATCCTTGCGCGGCTGCGCAAGCTGGAGGAGGAAGGCGACGCGGATGCGCGGCGCAGGACCGCGGCGGAGCTGCGGAACAAGTTCAAATCGAAGCTCGACGGCGTCGAGGGCGAGCTCGCGTTTTCGATCCCGCCGCGGCAGGGATATGTCGAGCCGCCTAAGAACCTGAAGCCGGGCGATACGGTCGAGCTTGTGAACCTCGGCCAGCGCGGCACGGTGACGACGCCGCCCGACAAAGCCGGGAACGCGCTGATCCGCGTCGGCATCCTGTCGATCACGGCGCATGTGTCCAACCTGCGGTTTGTCGACGAGCAGAAGGAGCAGGCCGCCGCGTCAAGGCGCGGCGCGGCCGGAGCGGGCGGCGGCGGAAGGGGTCCCGCGGGCGGAGCGCCGGACGGCGGCGGCGCGGCGTCGAGGACGCTCGGGGTCCGCGCGGAGCTGGACCTGCGCGGGACAAGGCTCGAGGAAGCCGTCGCGCAGGTGGACCGCTACTTGGACGAGACCTCTTTTACGGGCCTGAACGAGGTGACGATCATCCACGGAAAAGGCACGGGCGCGCTGCGCGCCGGGATTCAACAGTTTTTGCGCGGTCACCCGAAGGCGAAGGGCTTTCGCAACGGCAACTACGGCGAAGGCGATATGGGCGTCACAATCGTTTCCCTAAAATAGAAAACCGCATAACATAAACCGCCGCCTGTCTGTTGATCTTGCAGGCGGCGGTTTTTTTTGTCGGATTTGATCCTCGCAGAAAGGAATGGTCATAAGGACCAT
>JAITSR010000269.1 GCA_031287655.1 Clostridiales bacterium | reverse complement strand
GACCATCTGGTCAGTATGGTCGGCGGCCATTACGCCAGCGAGGCGGCGATGACAATGTGGCTGCAGGGGGCCGTCGCGGGCATCCAGAACCACCGAATATCATAATCATTTTCGTCGCTATTTGTGACGGGGCGGAGCGGCGGCGGGGACATATCTGGCATACCGCCCTTTCCCGCTAAGAGCCAGCGAGCCTTTGAGCGCAAGGCGCCGCAAAATCCGAAACGCCTGCGGCGGGCTCAACCGGAGCAGGCTTGCGGCATCCGCCCGCGTCACATACCCCTGCTTTTTTGCGAGCCGCAAAACCATATCCTCATGATTTTGTTCTTTCGGCGGCACGGCGCTCTCCGGCCGTTCTGTTTTTTTGCGCCGATGTGTACCGACCTCCGCGCCTGTTGCGGCGAACTCTCGGTATCGCGGTAAATTCAGAGAATAAGCGCGGTTACGGTCCGACCCGGACACTTCTATAAGACCGGATTGAGTTAGCGGCTCCAAGGTTGAGGAAATGATCGCCGCGCTGACGTTGACCCCTTTTGAAATTGTGTGCGCCGTCTCGCTCCGGCGCCCGCAGCCCTTTAAAAAATTGAGGATCAGAAGCGAAACGATTGAAAGCGGCTGCCCCGTGCGTGCCTGCTCGTCCGCGACCATCCGCGTAAAAGCCCTGTCCGGTTGGCTTCTCGGAAAAAAAACCGAAACCAGTACATTGCTTGAAGCGCTGTAATCCGGCATTGGTTTGCCATATCGAAGCGAGCCCTCAAAGATTCTGTCGACGCCGCGGCCGGTCCTCTCGGCGAGGCCGATCCGCTTGAGCGCGTTTGCGAGCGCCGGGTTTCTGCCGTGCGGTTCCGCCGCCAACAAGTTGCCGATCGAAACGCCTTCGACAAATCCTCCGGGGTTGCTGATTGTGAGCCCCTCGTCGCCGATTTGAATACGGACCCTGCCCAATATCGAGTAATCGCGATGACAAAAGGCGTTGACAATAGCCTCCCGCAGTGCCCTCTGATCAAAATCGGGTACGGAAATCCGATAAAGCCCGTCTGTGAGCTCCGTTTCCTGATTCCACGCCTTCACATGCGCGATAATGCGCTCATACGCGGCAAGGAGCGGTAGCGTCAAGGTCTCGTTGAACTTGACCTCTGTGCCGCGCATGATCTGTATGGCTGTCTCCGCTGTTGGCGTCAGCGCCCGCAGCCGCGAGGGCCTGCCGATCATCAACATGCCCGTGAGCGTAGGCGTCGGCACGCCCTCATGGCGCGTGGCGAATTGCAGCGCCTGATCCAGTTCTTCGTCACCCAATTCAAGGAGGGCCGACTCGCCATTCTGGTTTTGAATCACGCCTCGCAATCTGGCCCTCTCGACAGGATCAAGGTCGGAATATGACGCGTCGGGGACCGGCTGCGCGGAAAAATCCAAAAGACCGAGGCCGGATAGCCTTGTTGTGATTTCAAAAGGGTACAGCGGGACATTTTCAGGCGTGCCGTCCATTTTCAGCCTGCGCCGCAGGAGCTTGCCGGAAGATGTGGCGGCGATCGTCCGTGACTTTGAAACATGGATTGCGGCGATCGCGGCGGGCGGTTGGCCGTGCCACAGCAGCTCTGCCTTTATGGGAAGCGGCGGCACGGTCTTGTTTGCGATCATCGCGGAGAGCCGCGTCATATCACGGTGCTCCGGATGCAGCCCCGTGACCGCGCCGTCGTCCTCCACGCCGACGTAAATGATCCCGCCGTCTGTATTCGCGAACGCAACAACCGCGTCGACAAGGTCATTGTCGGAAAGGCGGCTTCTGTCGCTTTTAAATTCGATCGTCAAAGACTCCTGAAAACCAATGCCCGGCGTGTCGCCCATAGCGGATAGCCATCCGTTTCCTAATATTTTCTGTGTTCAACGATTATTTTAACGCACGCGTGTGTTGACGTCAATGTTTTAACGCACGCGTGCGTTAAGGCGTGTCACCCGTCTTTAAGCCGCTTCTGCTACCCGGAGAACGCGAGGTCGATGTTCCACGAGAAGCGGTCCTCGTCGAGCCGGTATTCGGGCAGCAGTTCCGGGCCGCAGCTGTTTGAGCCGACGCCCGACATTTTGTAATCGAGGCACAGCACGGTACAGCCGCTCTTTTCGAGCTCGTGGTTATGCGCCTTGCCCGTGAGCTCCTCCTGCGTGTACGCGGACGCGTTGAACGAAAAATCGCGGCCGGTCGCGCGGAGGGCCCCTCCGAGCAGCGCGCCCGGCGCGCCGACGCCGGACGTCCCGCCGGAACCGGGCGCGGCGCCGCCCGCGGTCAGCTCCAGAAGACTGCAGCCGCAGTGGCTGCCGTTTTCCTGCGGCTTTAGATAGTTCTCAAAAAGTGACGCGACCGTGCCGGAGAAAAGGGCCGGGTACGACGCGCGCCGCTTGTCGATATAACTCTCATAGGGGCCGTTTCCAAAGTATCTGACGCGGTTCATGCGCTCCGGCAAAAAGAGGCGCAGGCCGAAGCGCGGCAGCCAAGGCAGCCGGACAGGAGCTTGCCCCGGCAGATTTGCGTGCAGCCTCCACGGCGGAACGGCGTTGCGCGCGGCGTCGATGCGGACGGAGATCGTCCCGTCCGGGCGGATCGTGTACGCGGCCGAAAGCTCGAGGATCGGCGCCAGATAGACGGCCGCGAGCACGACGTCGGCGCGGATTACGAGGCCGCCGCCCTCGCGGCGGATCTCCGAGGAACGGACCCGGACCGTGTGGCGGTCGTATCCCGCGGCTTGCCACGCCTGGCGCACGACGCGGTCGTTGTCGGTCGGCGCGCGCCAGATGTTATACGCGATCGGCCGTTCCAGAAGCGAAACGCCGTTGACCGTGATCGTCTCAAACGCCCCGGTAAAGCGGTTGAACACGCAGCGTAACGCGCCGGGACCCTGACCGGCGCCTGTTCCTGTGCCGCCGCCGGGGGTATCGCCGCCGCTTGTGACGACAAACCAGTGCTCGTCCTCCGTATATGTCAGTCCGCCGCCGAGACCCGCCGCGTTTTGGGGCCGCCCGGCCCCGGCGGCCTGCGCGGACTGCGCGAGTTGCGCCCGCGGCGCGAATGTCGCTTCCCGCAGCGTAAAGTGGTCAAAACCCACGACGGAGCCGGGCGCCAAATAGGCCGCGCCGCGCTCAAAAAGGCTCTCGACGAGCAGCCCGACGCCGTCCGATATGCCGCCGCCACCCAACTTGCAGCCGTCACTTGCCGCAGCGCCCGCCGCAGCGCCCGCCGCAGCGCCCACATTGCCGCCGCACGTCACGCCGCCGTCGTCCGCCGCGGAGAGACTCGCGGCGAGCGCCGCGCAAAACTCCGCGGGGAGCGCGAGGGTCTTTGTCTCGTGAGGCCGGATGTCGAGCGCCTCGCCCCGGAGTATACAGTCGGCGGATACCTCCGACGCGCAGGCCCGCTCGGAGCCGCGTAAGACGCGCAGGCGCACGGCGTAGGCGTCCGCCAAATTCGTAAAGTCCAGACAGTTGCGCAGCGTGAGCCTGCCCTGCCCGGCGTCAAAGCCGACGGCGCGAATCGGCCGCGCGACGTTCTTTAGTTCCAAAAGGCCGGTGTGCGGTCTGCGATCCGGATAGACGAGCCCGTCCATGCAAAAATTCCCGTCGTGGGGGAACTCGCCAAAGTCGCCGCCATAGCCGTAGCGGGGCCGCCCGTCGGCCGTCCTGCCCATATACACCGCGTGGTCGCACCACTCCCACACAAAACCGCCCGCAAAGCCGTCATGGCGGTAAATCCGCTGATAGTAGTCCTCGAGGTCGCCGGGGCCGTTGCCCATCGCGTGTGCGAACTCGCACTGAATGAACGGTTTTTTCAGCATGTTTTCCCCGAAATACTTGTCGATCGCGGCGATCGGCGCGTACATGCGGCTAAAAAGGTCGATGTTCGAGACGTCGTTCTCGTGGCCCTCCATCTGATAAATGCTGCCTTCGTAGTGGACGAGCCGGCCCGGGTCGCGGCCTTTCGCCCACGCCGCCGCGGCCTCAAGGTTCGGGCCGTAGCCCGACTCGTTGCCCAAAGACCAGATCAGGACCGACGGGGAGTTGATGTCCCGCGACACATTGCGCCGCACGCGGTCGAGCATCGCCTCCGCAAAGCGGGGGTCGTGGCAAAACGCGCCATAGCTTTGGTCGGCGCAGACCAGCTTGAAATAGTCGTGCTCGCAGCTTGTGCCATAGACCGACATCGCGCCGTGCGACTCAATATCCGACTCGCCGATCACATAGAATCCAAGGCGGTCGTACAGGCGGATTGCCCACGGCGCGTTCGGATAGTGGCTCGTGCGGATCGCGTTGACGTTGTGCGACTTCATCAGATAGAGGTCGCGCAGGAGTTGGCTTTCCGAGATCGCGCAGCCGGTCACGGGGTCGCTGTCGTGGCGGTTCACGCCCTTTAACTTGATGTTGACGTTGTTCAGATAGAGCACGCCGTCCCGCGTCTCGATTTTGCGCAGCCCGATCGGGACCGCGATCGCCTCGTCTGTCTCGTTTCTCTCGTCCGCACCGCTTGCCTTATCGCCCTCGCCGAGCGCCTCGATCACAAGTGTATACAGATTGGGGGCTTCCGCGCTCCAAAGGGCGGGGGCGTCCAGAGAAAAGG
>JAITSR010000215.1 GCA_031287655.1 Clostridiales bacterium | reverse complement strand
GTGATCGAGATCAATGACCGCGTTGTGCGCGAAAAAGTCACGCTCGCAAAACTTGAAAATGAGAACAGCGCGCTGCAAAAGCAGATCAGCATGGAGACCGACTTGGAAAAAATCAGGCTCCTTGCGGAGTCAAAGCTGAACATGCAGAAGCCGGACAAACACCAAGTCGTGTATATCAAGGTGCCAAAGAAGGATCACGCGCTTGTCGCGGTGTCGGCGCAGCAGAGCGAGCGCGGCGCGGCCAGCCCGATCGCGTATATCGCGGAGCAGATTGAGCTGATCCGGGAGAACCTCTTTTTAAAGAAGTGAGCTGACGCTTTGACCGAGAACCGCAGGAAAGGGGGCGTGCGCGGCGGCGACAAGGCTGTGCCGCGGCGTTGGAATCATATGAACAAAAAAGAAAAAATAATCGAAAAGACTGACCTTGCGATCAAAGGCCGCCTGCTCTTTTTGATGGTCCTGTTCCTGCTCGCGGTCACGGGGCTCGGCGCGCGGCTCGCGTATCTCCAGCTTGTGGAGGGCGGCGAGCTTTCGGCAAAAGCCGCGAGCGCGCAAAATAAGAGCGTCGACATCAGCCCGCGGCGCGGCGCGATTCTGGACCGCAACGGCGAGGAGCTCGCGATCAACACGGCGGTCGAAACGGTCACAATCGATCCGGTCGGACTGCGGCGCAGCATTGCAAAAACGTCGGGGCAGAGCGTCGGGCTTGTCGCGGAAAACCTCGCGGGGCTGCTCGGCCTCGACGCGGACGCGGTTCAAAAGAAAATCGAAAAAGAATCGCGCTATGAAGCGCTGAAAAAAAAGGCCGAACGCGAGACGGGCGAGGCGGTCAGGGCATACGCGAAGGCCGCGGGGCTCGGCGGCATCGACCTCGTGGAGGACAGCAAGCGCTATTATAAGAACAACAATCTCGCGGCCCATGTGATCGGGATGACGGGCGACGACAATCAGGGCCTCAGCGGGATCGAATACATGATGGAAAAGTACATTAAAGGCACGCCCGGCATGATCAAGGGCGAGCTTGACGCGAGCCGCGCCGAGGTCCCTCTGAGCGACGAGGAACGTGTCGCGGTTCAGGACGGACAGAACGTCGTGCTGACGATCGACACGACGATTCAGTTTTACGCGACGCAGGCGCTCGAAAAGGCGATCGCCGACAACGACGTGCAAAACGGCGGAGCCGCGATCATTATGGACCCGCGCAACGGCGACATTCTGGCGCTCGTCTCAAAGCCTGACTTCAATTTAAACGACCCCTACGCGTCGCCGCCCGGTTATATCAGTGAAACATGGAACGGCCGCTCGCAGGAAGGCGCGGACATTCTGAACCGCACGGTGTGGCGCAACAAGGCGATCATGGACACCTACGAGCCGGGTTCGACGTTTAAGGCGATCACGACGGCGGCCGGGCTCGACGAGGGCGTGATCACGCTTGAATCCCAGTTCCGCTGCGAGCCGGTCACGGGCTACGGGCCCGACCCGATCCGCTGCTGGACGCGCGTCGGCCACGGCGTTCAAGACCTTACGCACGCCGTCTACAACTCCTGCAACCCCGCGTTTATGCGGATTGCGCAGAAGGTGTCGCTCGACCGTTTCTATCAATACGCCCGAAACTTCGGCTTCTATGACAAGACCGGGATTTTGCTGCCGGGCGAGGTCAAGGGCATTTTTCACACAACGCCAAAAGAGATCGACATGCTCGTCGCGTCGTTCGGGCAGCGGTTCACGATTACGCCGATCCAGCTGATCACGGCATACGCGGCGATCGCGAACGGCGGGAACCTGTTAAAACCGCGGCTCGTCAAGGAGCTGACGGACGCGAACGGCAGCGTGCTGACGCGTTTTGACACCGAGGTCGTCCGCAAGGTGATCTCGAAGGACACGTCGGACAAGCTCCGCGCGATCCTCGAAGGCGTCGTGGAAGAAGGCACGGGCCGGAACGCCTATGTCGGCGGCTTTCGCGTCGCGGGGAAGACAGGCACGTCGCAGACGACGGACGCGGACCGCTACATCGCGTCGTTCTGCGCGTTCGCGCCCGCGGACAATCCGGTCGTATGCGTGCTGATTATGCTGGACAACCCGCTCGGGGACAGCCATATGGGCGGCGCCGTCGCGGCCCCGGTCGCGCAGAAGCTGTTGGAGGATGTCCTGACGTACATGGAGGTCGAGCGCCTTTACAACGAGCGCGATCTGAAAGAACAGATGCAGCAGGTGCTGATCCCGAACCTCAAAGGCAAGACGGTCGAGGAAGCCGTAAAGGCGTTGCAGGACCTCGGTTTTGAATATAAGCTGCAGAGCGGTATCGCCGATGTCAGCCGCGTCGTGGCGGTGCAGATGCCGCTCGCGGACACGCGCGTATCCGCAAAGTCGGTCGTCGCCCTGTACGCGGACGCGGACGCGGAACGCATGATGGTAAAAGTGCCGGACTTTAACAACAAAACGACGTTTGAGGCGGCGGAGACCGCAAAGCGGGCGGGCTTGAATGTGCGCGCCACGGGCTCCGGCGTCGCGAAGGGGCAGGGCAGCGAGGCGGGCGCGGAGGTCGAGGCCGGGAGCGTCGTCGACGTGGTGTTCCGCTATACAGACAACATAGAGTAGGGGAGGGATTTATAGCGGTATGAAATTGAGTGAGCTGCTTTCCGGCGTCGAGGTTATGGAGGCGCGCGGCGATATGAACACGGAGGTCACGGGGGTCGCGAAGGACCATCGGCAAATCACGGCGGGCGGTCTTTTTGTGTGCGTCCCCGGCTTTCGCGCGGACGGGCACGTCTTTATCCCCGGCGCGGCGGAAAACGGCGCGGCCGCGCTGATTGTCGAAAGGTCGCTCGCGGAGCTCGAGATTCCGGGCACGGTCCGCGCGGCTGTACGCGTCTCCGACGCGCGTCGCGCGCTCGCCGCCGTCTCCGCGGCTTTTTTTGGGGCGCCGTCCAAGAAGTTCACGCTCGTCGGCGTCACGGGTACAAAGGGCAAGACGACGACGGCCTATATGATTTACTCAATCCTTCTCGCCGCGGGGCGTCTGCCCGGTCTGATCGGCACGGTCGAAAACCTGATTTGCGGCGAGTCGCAACACGCGAGCGAGACGACGCCCGAGTCGGTCGATTTGCAGCGGCTTTTTTCACAGATGGCCGACAGGGGAACCGACAGCGTCGTGATGGAGGTTTCGTCGCAGGGGCTTGCGCTTTCGCGCGTCGGCTTCTGCGATTTTGACATCGGCGTGTTTACAAACTTTTATAAGGACCATATCTCACCGAACGAACACAAGGATCTCGCGGACTATCTATCGGCGAAGCTCAAGCTGTTTTCGCTGTGCCGCGCGGGCGTTGTGAACGCGGACATTCCCGAGTATGAGGCCGTGCGCGCCGCCGCCGAAAAGAGCGCCCGCTGTGAGTCGCTCTATTCGTTTACGACAGACGCGGCCAATACGGACGCGGACGTGCGCGCGAGCCAAATCGAGCCGCTCCGCGGCGGCGGCGGCGACGCGAAGGCCGGTATCGCGGTGCGTTTTTTCGCGGAGACGCCGTGGTTCAAAGAGACGGTCACGGTCGCGCTGCCCGGGCGCTATAACGTGTCGAACGCGCTCGCGGCGATCACCGTATGCGGGCTGCTCGGTCTCCCGAAGGCCGCGATCCTCGAAGGCCTCGCGGGCGTTTGCGTGCGGGGCAGGACGCAGCTGATCGGGACCGGACAGGATTTTAGCGTGATCGTCGACTACGCTCACAACGCCGCGAGCCTCGAAACGCTGCTGCTCATGCTGCGCGAATACCGATTTTCCAAAATCACGACCGTCTTTGGCTGCGGCGGGGACCGGGCGCGCGACAGGCGCTTTGAGATGGGGGAGGTCTCCGGGCGGCTTTCGAGTTTTACGGTGATCACTTCCGACAACCCGCGCAGCGAAGCGCCGTCCGCGATCATGGGCGACATCGAAACCGGTGTCCGACACACGGGCGGCCGGTATCTGATGATTGAGGACCGCAAGGAGGCGATCGGTTACGCGATCCGCCATGCCGAGCCGGGGGAGCTCGTGCTGATCGCGGGCAAGGGGCATGAGACGACGCAGACGTTCCGCGACCGCACGATCCACTTTGACGACGCCGAGGTCGCCCGCGGCTTCCTGAATGCGAAGGAGGAAGAATGAGGATAACCGCGAAAGAGATTGAGATCGCAACGGAGGGCAAAATCGTGTCCGGCGAGGCTTCGGCGGTCGCGCTCCGCGTCTCGACAGACACGCGGAAGGATTGTGAGGACGCGCTGTTTATCCCGCTTTCCGGCACGAATTTTGACGGGCATGACTATATCGCGCAGGCGTTTACAAAAGGCGCGCGGATCGCGCTGATCAGCCGGGACCCGTCGGCGCTCGGGACCTGCGCGCCCGCCTGCGGCTGCGGCGACTCGCCCGCGTGGACGCTGATCCGCGTCGCCGACACGCTCGCCGCGCTCGGCAAGCTCGCGGCATGGTATCGCATGAAATTCAACCCGCTCGTCGTCTGCGTGACGGGCAGCGTCGGCAAAACGACGACGAAGGAGATGATCTCGCTCGTCCTCTCGCAAAAATACAATGTCTTAAAGTCGCAGGGCAACTTTAACAATGAGATCGGGCTGCCGCTGACGGTATTCGGCCTCACGGAGGCGCACACGGCGCTCGTGCTCGAAATGGGTATGAGCAACCCCGGCGAGATCGCGCGGCTCTCCAAAATCGCGCGGCCGGACATCGCCGTAATCACGAACATCGGGCTCGCGCACATCGAGCGGTTCGGCACAAAACAAAACATCTTAAAGGCAAAGCTCGAGATCATGGAGGGCCTGTCGAAAAACGGGACGGTCTTTTTAAACGGGGACGATACGCTGCTGCACGGGCTGATGGGCCTGATCGACCGGCAGATCGTCTACTACGGGATCGACGAGGGACTCGACGTGATCGGATCGGACGTTCTGATGAAGGGCGGGCAGGGGCTGGAATTTGAGTTTCAATGGCTGGGGCGCGCCTTTGGCGTAGAGCTCCACGCGGCGGGCGTACACAACGTTCACAACGCGCTCGCGGCGGTCGCGGTCGGCCTGCAAAACGACGTCCCGCCGGAGAAGATCGTCGGCGCGCTCGCGGAGTTTCGCCCGGTCGGGATGCGTATGGACATCCGGACGTTCGGCGACGTCCGCGTGATCAACGACGCCTACAACGCGAACCCGCAGTCAATGCAGGCGGCGCTTGACGTTTTGGTCGGGCTCGAGGGCGAGGGGCGCAGGATCGCGGTGTTGGGCGATATGCTGGAGCTCGGCGAGCGCGCGGGCGAATATCACAGCGAGGTCGGGGCATACGCCGCTGAAAAGCGCGTCGATTTGCTCGTCGCGGTCGGGGTCTATGCCGCGGACGTGACCTCGGGCGCGCGTTCGTACGTCCCAGACGCCGCGGAGGCGAGTCCCGCGAAGGCGGCGGAGGGCGGGGCGGACAGGACGGAAGACCCCGCGGAGGCGGCGGAACGCATCGCGGACGGGACGGAAGGTCTCGCAAACGTGACGGAAAGCCTCGCGTTCGCCGACCGGGAGAGCGCGGCGGAGTATCTTTTGAAGGTGGTCCGGCCCGCGGACATCGTGCTGATCAAAGGCTCGCGCGGCATGGCGATGGAGCGCGTCGCCGAGCTGATCGAAAGCGGCCTTGCCGCCGAACCCGTACACGCATAAGTAAGTATGAAAGTCATAAAAATGATAAACCGAGAGGTGCTGAAAGGCTTCTTATTCGTATGAGTTATTTTCTGGAAATCGGCGGCGGGCGCGTGGCCGCGTTCCTTTTCACATTCGGCGGCACGGCCGTTTTTGGGCTTTTTCTGGTCCCGCTCCTGCGGCGGCTGAAATTCGGCCAGACGGTCCGCGACGACATGCCCGAGACGCATTTGGCCAAGAACGGCACGCCGACGATGGGCGGCCTGATGTTCCTGCTTCCGGCGGCGGTCGTGCTTTTAGCCCTCGCGGCGGGGGACCCCCGGACGGTGACGATCCTCTGCGCCACGCTCGGCTTCGGGCTTGTCGGCTTTGCGGACGACCTTCTGATCATTCTGCGCAAGACGAAGGACGGCCTTAGCCCAAAGCAAAAGACGCTCGGACAGCTCGCGGTCGCGCTCGCTTTTACGCTCTACCTCGTCTTTGGTCTGGACTTTGGCACAGGCATTGCCCTGCCGCTCTCCGGCTTGCGCGCCGAAGTCGTCCTGCCTGTCTGGCTGTATATTCCGTTTACGGTCCTCGTATTCTACGCGGTCACGAACGCCGCGAACTTTACGGACGGCATCGACGGCCTCGCATCCTCTGTCACGCTGATCATTTTCGTAGCGTTTACACTGACGGCCGCGCTCGATGTAAAAAACGACGGCGCAATGCTCACGACGGCGGCGCTCGCGGGCGGCTGTCTCGGCTTTTTGCTGTATAACGCGCACCCCGCGCGCGTGATCATGGGCGACTGCGGGTCGCTCGCACTCGGCGGGGGCGTCGCGGCCGCGGCGGTCTTTGCGCGCGCCCACTGGATCATCCTGTTTTTCGCCTTCATCTACGTCGCCGAGGCGCTGTCCGTCGTGATACAGGTCGCGGTGTACAAAAGGACCCGGAGGCGCGTGTTCAAAATGGCCCCGATCCACCATCATTTTGAAAAATCGGGCTGGGGCGAGTGGCGGATCGTCGCCGTGTTCTGCGCCGTGACGCTCGTATGCTGCGGCGCCGGGATGCTGCTGTTGTTTGGTCAGCTTTGATAAAAGAAAGGTTTTGCGATGAAATGGAACCAGCGGCTGCATAAATTCAATTTGCGGCACTATGATTTTTGGATTTTCCTCTGCGTGATGATGCTGCTCGCGATCGGGCTTGTGATGATCTTCAGCTCGAGCGCGCCCAGCTCCGTGCGCGGCAAGGACGGCGACGCGTATTCCGTGTTCCGCAACCAGCTTAGGAACACGGCGATCGGTTTTGCCGGGATGCTCGTATTGTCTTTTGTGCCTTATCGCCTGTGGTCGCGGCTCTCGCCGCTGATCCTGCTCGGCGCGCTCGCGCTCTTAGGCCTCGTGGTCGCGCCGGGCTTTGCGGACGAGAGTGTGGACGTACACCGTTGGCTCTATATCGGATCGTTCGGCTTCCAGCCGTCTGAGCTCGCGAAGTTCGCAATGGTCTGCTTTCTGTCCGCGAGCCTCGCGAAGCGGCGCGAGCGTCTCAAATACTTTTTTAAGGGCTTTTTACCATACTTTTTACTGATCGTCGCAAACGTCGGACTTTTGATGATCGAGCCGCATTTGAGCGGGAGCCTGATCATCGTCGGGGTTTCAAGTCTGATTTTGTTCACGGCGGGCGCAAAAATCCGGCATTTTTTCTTTGCGGGCGCGCCGCTCGTCGCCGGCGCGGTCGTGCTGATCTCGGTCGTCGAAAAGTACCGTTACATACTGGACCGCGTTCTCGCGTTTCAAAACCCCGGACTGGACCCGCTCGGCGACGACTGGCAGATCGTCAATTCGCTCTACGCGATCGGCTCCGGCGGGCTGTTCGGCAGGGGGATCGGCCGCAGCATGCAAAAGTTCCTCTATATCCCGGAGCCATACAACGACTTCATCTTCTCGGTGATGGCCGAGGAGCTCGGCTTTATCGGCGTCGCGAGCGTGTTGATTCTGTTCGGCGTGCTGATCTGGCGCGGATTCAAGGTGTCGATCATGGCGGGCGACCTGTTCGGCAGTCTTTTTGCGCTGGGGATCACGTCGTTGATCGCGATTCAGGCGCTGTTCAACATCGCGGTCGTGACGCGGACCGTGCCGGTCACGGGTGTGAGCCTGCCGTTTTTCAGCTATGGGGGCACGTCGATGATTATGTTTTTGGGGGAGATCGGCATTTTGCTGAACATCTCAAAGAGCGCGCATGTGGACACCGTGCTGCCGGTGAACGAGCTCAGGGCGGCGGAAATCACGCACATCGGCAGACTGCGAAAATTTGTGCAAAATGACGATTGACAGCCGCGGCAAAAGCGAATAAAATGTGAGCAACAATTTTATATTGCAAACCTGTGATGCGGAGATAACGGCGTGATGTGCAGTTACAGAGAACCGGCGGCGATGAGAGTCCGGTACAACGCAGTGCGTCAAATGGACCGCGGAGGGCACAGTCAAAAGGGGAATCCAATGTTTCGACGGCGGGGCCGTCCCTTGAGTATTCTGTGACGTGACGCAAGCGTTAATTGCGCGGAATATGTCTGTATTCCGCTGAGCGCGCGGGGATTTCCCCGCGAATCAAGGTGGCACCGCGGGAGAGTGAACCCGTCCTTGATATGGGATACCATGTCATGGACGGGTTTTTTGCGTTGATTTTGCTGCGGGGGCGGCGGTAGGCCGCCTGAAAAGAAAAGGAAGGGGAAGGTGGTAAAAATGGCGGTACAGAGGGAAACATACACAACAGCTGACACAGACACACACACAGGAACTCAGGCGAGTGTACACACAAACAGCCACACAAGTATTGACACAAATACGCGCGCGGCGATGACTGCGGGGCAGGCGGGCGCCAGGGGCGTAAGGCGCGGCAGGACCGCGTACCCGTCGCTTGCGGAGGCGCGCGCGCTCGCGCCCGGAAACACGCTCGTCCCGATCTCGATCGAGATTTTCGCCGACCGCAAAACGCCGGTCGAGGCGCTGCGGGCCGTCTCGGCGGGCGGGCGGGAGGCGTACCTGCTCGAGAGCGCGCCGGATGGCGACAACTGGGGGCGCTACACATTTATCGGCTACGACCCCG
>JAITSR010000198.1 GCA_031287655.1 Clostridiales bacterium | reverse complement strand
ACGACGCCGGTCACGAGGATCAGCGCGGCCGTCAGCGCGGCGTTATAGAACAGCGCCTGAGTCGGCCGGTTCACAAAGAGCGCCTTATAATTGACGAACAGAAACGGATAGCCGATGTTGAACAGACCCACGGCGCAGGCACAGCAAAAGAATGTGCGCCGCGAGACGGACATCGACTGGTAGAACGCCTTTGGCAGCAACACAGCGTCTAGCATGGAACGACCCGCTTAAAACCGAATTTTGGATGCCTTGATCACGCCGTCGATCTCGCGCAGGCGCGACAGCACAGCGTCCGTCAGGAGGCTGTCGACGCTCACAAACGCGACGGCCTTCTCGCCCTTGCGGTTGCGGCTCCACTGCATCGCCGCGATATTGTAGCCCGCGTCCCCGAGCGCCGTGCCGATCTTGCCGATCATGCCCGGCCTGTCGATATTCTGAATCGCGACGACATTCGGCGTCGGCTCAAAGTCGAGCTTGTAGCCAAAAAAGTCGACGACCCGGATTTCCTCTTTCGCGAACACCGTGCCGGAAATCTGCTCGACGCGCTCGTCCGTCGTGAACGTCAGAGTGATCAGGTTCGTGTATTTTTCCAGATTCGCGCCCTTGGTTTCGCTCACGGTGATCCCGCGGGCGGAGGCGAGCGTCTCGGCGTTCACAAAGTTCACGTTGTCCTCGAGGATCGGCCCCATCAGGCCCTTTAACGCGGCGAGCGTGATCACGCGCGTATCCTTTTCGAGCAGATCGCCCGAGCATTTGACGTCGATCTTGCGGAGCACGCCCGTCTGCACCTGAAAGAAGATGCTGCCGAGCTTTTCCGCGAGGTCGATATAGGGCTTTAACTCGGCGAGTTGGGATGTCGAAACGGACGGCGTGTTCACAGCCGGAACCATTTCCCCCCGCAGCACCGCGGCGACCTGTTTTGCGATCTGGACGCCGACGTTGTACTGCGCCTCCTGCGTCGACGCGCCGAGATGCGGCACATAGATCACGTTGTCGAGATCGAGCAGCGGGTTTTGATATTCCTGTTTGTCCGGCGCGAGTTCAAAATTCGGCTCCTTTTGGAGCACATCCAACGCCGCGCCCGCGACCGTCCCGTCAACGAGCGCGTCATAGAGGGCTTTTTCGTTGATGATCCCGCCCCGCGCGGCGTTCACGATCCGCACGCCTTTTTTCATCTTCGCGAATTGCGGCGCGTCGAACATGTTCGTCGTCTGCTCTGTTTTAGCCATGTGGATCGAAATCAGATCCGCCGCCCCGAGCAGCTCGTCGAGGCTCTCGCAGCGCCGGACGCCGAGGCTCCGGAAACGCTCCTCGCCGACATAGGGGTCAAAAGCGGCGACGTCCATATTCGATGCTTTGAGGCGCTCGGCGACAAGGCTCCCGATCCTGCCGAGACCGACGATCCCCGCGACCTTGCCGTTCAGCTCAAAGCCCTTGATCTGATTGCGGCGAAAATCGTGGTTTTTTACACGCGCGTATGCCTGCGGAATATTGCGGAACACCGAGTAGACGAGCCCGACCGCGAGCTCCGCCGCCGCCATGGAGTTGCCATCCGGCGTGTTTACGACCACGACGCCCTTTTTTGTCGCCGCCGGGACGTCGATATTGTCCACACCCGTCCCCGCGCGGCCCGCGACCTTTAAATTGCCGGCCGCCTCCAGCAGCTCCGCCGTCACCTTTGTCGCGCTCCGGACGATGATTCCGTCGTATGCCGGAATGATCTCCCTCAGCGCCGCCGGGTCGAGCCCAATCTTCACATCCACTTCCAGTTCTTTTCTCAACAGTTCAACGCCGTCGTCGGCGATGCGTTCCGCAACCAAAACCTTCATATAATTTATCATCCTCCATCACGCGACCGTTCGCGGCGTCCCTCTGCGAATTTTCGTTTTAGCTCAAATAAAGGCCTTTTGCACGGCGGCGAGCGACACGCCCGGCTCGAACCGGTACCCGGCCTTCTGCAGCGACATCTCGAGCGCGGCGAAGGTCTTTATCAGGTCGAAACGGTTGAAATATCCGCAGTGGCCGATGCGCAGCAGCTTCCCCTTCAGGCTTTTTTGCCCGCCGACGACCATCACGTCGTAGCTGACGTTCATATCCTTGATGATCTTGCCGATTTCGATCCCCTCCGGCGGGCGGACAGCCGTGATTACGAACGAGGAATTTTTCTGCTCGGGCAAAAGAGACAGACCCAGCGCCGCGACCCCGGCCTGCGCCGCGAGCGCGGCCTGCTTGTGCCGCGCGTACACTGTCTCCAAGCCTTCCTCCAAAAGAATCTTCACGGCTTCGTTTTGCGCGAGCACGAGCGAGATCGCGGGGGTATACGGCGGGTTCTCCGACTGTTTTAAGATGCCGTTTCGGTATTTTTTAAAATCCCAGTAGAATTTGGGCAGCTTCGCCTTTTCATAGGCGGCCCACGCCTTTTCGCTCGCGGCCGCAAAGCCCAAGCCCGGCGCGTTCATCAGCGCTTTTTGCGAACATGTGACGACGACGTCAATCCCCCACTCGTCCATTTTCAGATCGAGCGCGCCAAGGCTTGAAATCGCGTCGACGACCAACAGGCGGTCCGTATCCTTTGTGAGCGCCGCGACGGCCTTGATGTCATTTGTCACGCCCGTCGACGTCTCGTTGTGCGTGATCAGCACGGCTTTGATTTTGTGCTCCCGGTCGGCGTCCAAAATTTCCCGGACGGCCTCCGGCGCGGCGGGTTCGCCCCACGGGACGGCGAACTTTTGTACGTCGAGCCCAAAGACCTGCGCAATCTCGGAAAAACGGTCGCCAAAAGCGCCGATGCTGACCGCGAGCACCTTGTCGCCGGGGGAGAACAGGTTTACGACCGCAGCTTCCATCACGCCGGTCCCCGATGAGACGAAGGTCATCACCGTACTCTTGGTCTGAAAGACCAGCTTCAAGTTCTCGCAGAGTTCGTCAAAACTCCGCTCATAGTTGTCTGTCCTGTGATGGATGATCTGCCTTCTCATGATCTCGAGCACGCGCGTCGGAATCATCGTCGGTCCGGGCGTCATCAGCAGCTTTTCGTCAAACATGCGCTCCTCCATATATCGATCAAAAATATGGATTGATTATATTTTACCGCGCCAAATCTGTCAAGCGCCGCGCCTTTGAAGATCACGCCTTTGACGGCGGCCGCTGGGCTCGCATCTCGCCCGGTGTGACGCCGTGTATTTTTTTGAAATTCCTTATGAATACAATGCTGCTCGTATACCCGACCTTTTCCGCAATCTCA
>JAITSR010000177.1 GCA_031287655.1 Clostridiales bacterium | reverse complement strand
GCGTCGCCGCCCGCCGGTCCTTCGGTCTTTGCCGTCGTTGTTGCGGCGGCAAAGACCGCGGCGCCATTCTGTGTGATCGCGCCTGCCCCGCTAATTGCTTTCCGCACGGCCGTACTTTTTATTGAATTTGTCGACCCGCCCGCCGGAATCCACAAACTTTTGCTTGCCCGTAAAAAACGGGTGGCACTTCGAGCAGATTTCAACATGAAGATTGCTCTTTGTCGAACCGGTCGTAAAGGTCTCTCCGCAGGCGCAACGTACTGTCGCCTCGGCATATTTCGGATGGATTCCCTCTTTCATCTTCTCTTTTTCCCTCCAATAAATCCCTATTGTCCCTATTGTAATCACATTTTTAATACTCAATCTGAAAGACAACGCGTCCATTCTACCACAGCGCGCGCCGCCCCGCAAGCGAAAATTCACAACTCAAATTCGCGATTCGCAGTCACAACGTAACTAGTCAGCGGCTAACGTGTTCGCAATCGTCGCCGTGGCCGGGTCAAGGCCCCGTCGTTCGCTCCCGCTCACTTCCACGGCTCGTTGCTCACACTATTTCCACTTCGCTTCCTCCGCCTCCCGGCGGCGCTCAGTTCCACCGCTGGACAACAACGCCGGACTTCCGGCGCGCGGCGCATCAGCGCCACGTTCATTCGGGAGACGTTGCTCCGCAACGTCTGACCTGTTACGCCGTGGCCGGTCATTTTGACTCGCCGAAGGCCACGTTGATCGTGCTGACAAAGTCCTCGTTCGTCCGCGTCTGCATGAGCCGGTTGATCATCATATCCGTCACGTCGGCCGTGCCGATGTTGCTCATCGCCTTGCGGAGCGCCCAAATGCTCTCCAACTCCCGCTGATTCAGCAAAAGTTCCTCGCGGCGCGTCCCGGACTTGTTGATGTCGATCGCCGGAAAAATCCGTTTTTCGGACAGCTTTCGGTCGAGATGCAGCTCCATGTTGCCCGTACCCTTGAATTCCTCAAAGATCACATCGTCCATTCTGCTGCCCGTCTCAATCAGCGCCGTCGCGATGATCGTCAGGCTGCCGCCGAATTCGATGTTGCGCGCCGCGCCGAAGAAGCGTTTCGGGCTGTGGAGCGCGCCCGGATCGAGACCGCCGGAGAGCGTCCGGCCCGTCGGCGGGATTGTGAGGTTATAGGCGCGGGCGAGCCTTGTTATGCTGTCGAGCAGAATCACGACGTCCTTTTTTTGTTCGACCAGCCGCATCGCGCGTTCGAGCGTCATTTCGGCGACCTTGATGTGATGCTCCGGCACCCGCTCGAACGTCGAATAGATGATCTCGCCGTCGATCGACCGCTGCATGTCGGTCACTTCCTCCGGGCGCTCGTCGATCAGCAATACGATCAGTACGATTTCCGGGTGGTTTGTCGAGATCGCGTTCGCGATTTTCTTTAAGAGGATCGTCTTGCCGGCCTTTGGCGGCGACACGATCATGCCGCGCTGCCCCCTGCCGATCGGGGCGATCAGGTCGATGATGCGCGTTGAAAGCTCGCGCGTGCTCGTCTCCAAGTCAATCCGCTTTTCGGGGTAAATCGGCGTCAGATGCTCAAAACCTACGCGTTTGCTCACCACTTCCGGCGCGTCGCCGTTGATCGTCTGGACATAGAGAAGCGCCTGAAACTTTTCGCCCTCTTTTGGGATTCTGCCCCGGCCATAGATTTTGTCGCCCGTCCTAAGGCTGAGCCGCCGGATTTGGGACGGCGAAACATAGACGTCGCGCGGGCCCGAAAGATAGTTGTCACAGCGCAAAAATCCGTAGCCGTCCGGCAGCACTTCCAGTACGCCCTCGATCGGGTTCTCGCTCGCGAGCACTTCGAGCCCGCCCGCGGCCTGAACCTGCTGCGAAAGCCCGATCGCCGCGTCCGCCGGGAGCTCCGTGCCGACGCCGTCCGGAACGGATGTCACAGGCGTCGCCGGGGAATAGGCGGAAACCGATGAAAGCGCCTGCGATTGAGCCTGCGCCTGCATCAGCGCCTGCGCGGCCGCGTTCGGCTGCCCTCCGTATGGCTCCGTCTGCGCCGCTTGCGCCTGCGCGCCGTATCGCGCGTATTGGGTCTCCGGGGCGCTTGAGGGGGCTCTGGATGGCGCGGATTGCGGCTGCGTCTGAGCTTGAGCTTGGTTTTGGGCCTGCGGTTGAGTTTGGAATTGGGAATAGGACGCGTTTTGCGCGGGTTGCGTGTACTGCGCGGAGTAGGGGGGCTGCGCGCCGGACGCGGCCGGGGACTGAAGACCCGACGCGTAGGGGGAGACCGACGGCTGCTGGCCGCGAAGCGGCGGCCTTCCGGGGAGCCTTCCGGTCGCGGGGCGGGGATTCACACGCACCGTGCTCCTGCGGAGCAAAGTACCCGGCGCTCTGCCCGGAGTCTCCTGATTCCGCGCGGCGTAATCCTGCTGAGACTGCTGCCTGTATGCGCCCGGCTGAGCGGCGGGCCGCAGAACCTGCTGCGAAAGCGACGGCATCGGCGCGGTCGTTGGCCTCGGTGATTGCGCCGACGACGGTTGCCATTGCTGCTGTGCCGACGACGATTGCTGCTGCATGGGGGACGCCTGCGCGGAGGTCGATTGCTGCGCGGAAGTGGGTTGTTCCGCAAACGGCCGCTGCCCCGAGGTCTGCCCACGCTCGGTCGGTGCGCGCCTGTTCTGCGAATTTGCTCCGTAATCAGACGGGAAGCGCCTTGCCGCGCGGTCCTGATCGGAAAAACCGTTTCGGACGTAGGGTGTGCGGTTGACCGGCCGCGTCGCAGACGGGGACGCAGCCGAAGACGCAGCCGGGGAGACAAAAGCGGGTGCGGACGCCGGTGCGGGCGACGGTATCGGCACGGGCACGGGCGCGAGTGCTGACGTGGGTTCGAGTGTTGGTACGGGCGCGGGCGCCGACGCGGAGACGGGCAGGAGCGCCGGTGAAGGCGCGGGCGCGTCCTGAAGCGCCGGGAAACCGGGCGCCGCCGAAGCCACCGAAACTGCCGGAGTCGCCGGAGTCGTATCAGCAACCGTCGCCGCTTGAGCCGCGGCCGTTTCACCTTCCGCGGGGACGCGTTTTTTACGGCCCGGTCTGCCCCTCGTTGACGTCGCCGCGGGCTCTGACGCCGCGGATGCTGTGGTCACTGTGGTCGCCGATGTGCCGGGCGCGCCATCGGCCGCGCGCGCCGCCGCTTCCGCGGCAAGGCGCTTTGTCGGCGGCCTCCCGCGCGGCCGCTTGACCACGACAGCCTCCGCCGACGCCGGATCTTCCGCGTTCGCCGAGGCGGCCCGCCGCCCCCTCGCGGCCTTTGCACCGCCGCTGTTCCGCGCGGTCGCGCCGCGCGGTTTGCCATTGGCAATCGCCGCGAGAAGCGCCTCCCGATCCATGTCCTGACACCCGCGAAGTCCCATGACTTGAGCAATATACCTCAAATCCGCAAGAGACTTCTCTCCGATATTTACTTCTGCCATACTTCACCGCCTGTTGTATTAGTTAATTAGTTATGCAAATGGATTTTTATTACGGACGAGCAATGTTAATCAAGTTAATCAATTAGAGGATAGATTGCAGAACAAACCGCCTGAAAAATATGGTATACAACCAACGATACCATATCGACGGGAATTTTTGATTCCGTGAGTGTATTCGGAAAGGCACAAACGACACGTCTACGTTTCAAAATCTATTTCCAGTATAACATTGCAAATCCGATCCGTCAACAAAAAAAGCGCTTTTCAAAAAAGCGCTTTTCAATCCCATGTAATCCACGGGCAATCCACGGCTGGTAACAGGCTCAGACCGGCCCCAGCACGAGCGCGGTCCGCGCGGGCGTATAGATCAGCACGCCGACGTTGCCCTGCTTTTGTGCGAGCCGCCGCGTCTGATATTCCGTGTCGCGGGAGATTCTGCCCTGCCCGCCGAACTCCGCGCCGTCGCTGTCAAACAGCACGCGGTAGCGCGCGCCCTCCGGCGTCCCGTGCGGGAACGGCAGCTCGTAACCCGTCGCGGAGCGCGTCGGGTGGAAATTCAAAAGAAAGATCAGTCCGGCCTTGCGGTAGGCGAGCAGTTTGCCCGTCTCGTCAATCCAAAGATTCGCGAGGTCCAGAGCGGGCAGCACCCGATGTTCCTCCACGAACCGCAGCATTGCCCGGTCGAAATTTTGCAGCTGCCGATACCGCAGATCGTCCCGGTCGGCGAGGTCCCAGCGCCGCTTCGCGTACTGATAACTCCACCCGTTGCCTTCCCTCGGGAAGTCGATCCACTCGGGATGCCCAAATTCGTTGCCGATGAAGTTCAAATAGCCCTCGCCCGCGAGCGTCAGCGTGACAAAGCGGATCATCTTATGAAGCGCGACCGCCCGCGCGACCGCGAGGTCGTCCGAAAACACACTCATGCCGTCGTACATCGCCTTGTCCGCGAGCCAGAAAATCAGTGTTTTGTCGCCGACGAGCGCCTGATCGTGCGACTCACAGTAGCCGATGTTCTTCTCCCGCGGCCTGCGCGTCGTCAGCTCGTGCCACAACGTGTGCATGTCGAGCTGTTCGTCGCTCTGCGTCTTTAGCGTGCGAATCCAGAAGTCCGGCACGCCCATTGAGAGCCGGAAGTCAAAGCCGATCCCGCCGTCCGCGACCGGAAGGCACATACCCGGCATCCCGCTCATGTCCTCCGCGATTGTGACCGCGCCCGGCCTTACCTCGTGGATCATCTCGTTCGCGAGCTGTAAATAGACGAGCGCCTCAAAGTCCGTGTTCGGGGAAAAATACTTGTCATAGTTGTCGAACGACGCGCCGAGCCCGTGATCCAGATAGATCATCGACGTGACGCCGTCAAACCGGAAGCCGTCAAAATGGAACTCCGAGAGCCAATATTTCACGTTTGAGAGCAGAAAGTGGATGACCTCGTGCTTGCCGTAGGCAAACAGCTTTGTCCCCCACGCGCTGTGCGTGCCGCGGCCGCCCGCGTGGAAGAACTGCTCCGCGGTACCGTCGAACTCGTTGATCCCCTCGAGCACGTTTGTCACCGCGTGAGAATGGACGAGGTCCATCAGCACACGGATACCCATGCTGTGCGCCGCGTCGACGAGCCCTTTCAACTCGTCCGGCGTTCCAAACCACGACGACGGCGCAAAAAAGTTCGAGACCTGATAGCCGAACGACGCGTAATAGGGATGCTCCGCGAGCGCCATCAGCTGAATCGCGTTATAGCCCGCGTCGCGGACGCGCGGCAGGACGTTTTGCGTAAATTCGGCGTATGTCCCGATCCCGTCCTTGTTCTGCGCCATTCCAATGTGCGCTTCGTAGACGTAGGGCGTAAAGGGGCGGGGCGCGCCGAGCCACGCGGCGTCGTGCCATTCGTATGGGGCCGCGGGCGCCCAAATCTGCCCGGCAAAATCCTTTGTGACGGGGTCCTGCGAGACTTTCCTGATATAGAGGGGGATTCGGTCGCGCGACTTGCCCCGGCTTGTGACGCGCACCTTTACGCGGGAGCCGTGCGCAAGCGCGTCAAGTGTGATTTCCCAGTCGCCGCGGGCATTTTTGGCCATTGGATTGCGTTCGGGGTCCCAGCCGTTAAAGTCCCCGATCAAAGACAGCGCATCCGCCGCGGGCGCCCACTCGCGGTAGACCCACCCGCGCCCGTCCGGCCTCCTGTGGAAGCCGTAATAGAGATGGCCGTTCGCGATCTCGGAGAGGCTCTTTTTGCCGTTCTCCGTCAGCGCGTCACGGGTTTTTTCATACGCCCTCATGCGCAGCAGAATGTCGTTCCGGTAGGGGGCGAGCCACGGGTCAACGTCCCATAGCGCGTATTGATCTGTGTCCATTTTGTACCTTCTTTATTATTTTGGCGTGAAAGACTCGATTGCAAAAAACTTTTGCTGAAAATACCCTATAAACCTACAGAATTGAAAACTTTGTATAAGCCTGCAGAACCGATTCTTACATACCGTTTCTTATATACCGTTCCTTACATAATGAGCCGGCCTGCGGCGGGACCCACCGGAACGACCTTTGTATACCGCGTGATCTCGTCGTAGAACGCGCGAGGCGGCGCGAACTTTTGCGAAAAGTGCATCGGGACCAGCAGTGTGGGCCGCATCGCTTCGCAGAACAGGACCGCGCCCCGGTAGTAGTCCGAGCCGATCCTCGGGTCGACAGGGAAGAACGCGACGTCAATCTTAGGGATGCCCTCCTTCACGGAGGCGAGTACGCGGTTAAAGCCCCGCCGCGCTTCGGCGATCTCGGCCGCACTTGACTCGTCGGTCCAATGCCAGTAATTGAAATCGCCCGCGTGAAAAATACTCAGGCCGCCCGCGAGGACATGAAAAGACACGCCCAAGTCGGTGCTGCCATACGCCCGCACATGGATGTCCCCGACCTGAGCCTCCCCGCCCTCGGCGATGGTCGTGATCCCGCGCGGGTCTGCCGCTATACGGATGTCGTCCGACAGAATGTAAGAGATGTCCGGGCGCTCGGCGCGCCATGAAAAAATTTCGGCGTTGTAGTGGTCGCCGTGCTGATGGCTCGCGAACACGTAGACGCCCCGGTAGCCCGCAGGCTCTGCGGGCAGCGGCGTTCGCCAAGGCCGGCCGAGGCTGCCGCGATAGTAGTCAAAGATCAGCGCGTCGCGGTTTTCCAGCACCACGGAAAAACCGCTGTTATAAAGATAGTAGATTTCCAGATTCGTACTGTTGATTTGCCCCATGTCTATTCCATGACCTTTCCCTCTTTTGCCGCGGTCCACATATTCTAACTGTGTACAGTTTACCATATCGGCGCGAAAAACACTACTGCCAGTCGCCCGCTCTCCGCACGCCGTTCATAAAAATAACATAGAAATGTTATGAGACTGTAATTTACATTTTCACGGAATTGTGTTACTCTATAGGAGTTGGAACACTTACTTTGCTAATTTTTTCATTTTGTTCCTCCTTTTAATATACACTTGAGTTTAGTTCATCTAATTTCATATCGACGGAGCCGCGGATCGAAACGTCATTATTTATCATCATTATACTACCGGGGCTCTTTTTTTTGCGTTTTTTTCGACGCTTACACGCTCGCATGAGCAGCCGGCTCGGACGGCGGCCGACAAAATACCACAAAATATCGCCCTTGATTTCCCGCGCCGGATTGTTTATACTGGGATTCTAGCTGTGCTAGATGGGAAGGCAGCGGTGTCCTGTAACCCGCAATCCGCTATAGCGGGGTTGAATTCCCGTCTGAGGCCTGTGATATGTAGGGTCAGCCCCATGAGAGAAGCGTTGAAGGTTGGGTCTTGCGCAATAGCAACCTGTGAACCCCGTCAGATTCGGAAGAAAGCAGCGGTAAGCAGTCATTGTTATGTGCCGCAAGGTCATCTGGCCTGAGCGGATCGAATGGACGGCGCCTGTATATTCTTGTCGGGGGCGGGTGCACGGCTATTTTTTATACAAATTTCGCCGGGAGAGTTCCGCGCCGATGTCAAATATCGCCTTATATCGGAAATGGCGTCCAAAGACGTTTTTGGATGTGGTCGAACAGGAGCACGTCGTAAAAACGCTGCGAAACAGCCTTGTGCGCGGCAGACTGGCGCATGCGTACCTGTTTTGCGGGACGCGCGGCACCGGCAAGACGACGCTGGCCCACATTCTCTCCCGCGCCGCGAACTGCCTTTCGCCGAAGGACGGCGACCCCTGCAACGAGTGCGAAATCTGCACCGGCATCCTGTCCGGCAGGATCATGGACGTCGTCGAGATCGACGCGGCCTCCAACAACAGCGTCGACAACATTCGCCGTCTGCGCGACGACATCGTCTACGCGCCCGCTCAGGCGCGCTATAAAGTCTACATCATCGACGAGGTCCACATGCTCTCCGGCGGCGCGTTCAACGCGCTCTTAAAAACGCTCGAGGAACCGCCGGAGTACGCGATTTTTATCCTTGCGACGACCGAACCGCACAAGCTGCCCGCGACGATCCTCTCCCGCTGCCAGCGCTTTGATTTCCGGCGCATTTCAAACGACGCGATCGCGGCGCGGCTCGCGGTCGTCGCCGAAGGCGCGGGGGCCGCGGCGGAAGCGGACGCGCTCCTGTTGATCGCAAAGCTCGCGGACGGCGCGCTGCGGGACGCGATCAGTATTCTCGACCAGTGTATCTCAACCGGGGCGGAGACACTGACGCGGGACGTCGTCATGCGGACCTGCGGCATCGCGGACGACGCGTTTTTATGCGAAAGCGCGCGCATCCTCGCGGACGGGGACGTCGCGGCGATCCCGGAGCACGTCGCGGCGCTCGCGGCCTCCGGCAGGGGTCTCTCGCAGTATATCGGCGGCCTGACCGGTTTTTTTCGGAATCTGATGGTTCTCAAATTCG
>JAITSR010000176.1 GCA_031287655.1 Clostridiales bacterium | reverse complement strand
GACGACACGCGCGATGGTCGTGTTGACACGCCGGAAGCGCGAAGGTACAATAAATTGTCATAAATAAGGCTTCAACAAAAGGGGTGTGGTTTGGATGGACGGGTATATCCGTGCGGCGGCGGCTACGCCGGAGATTCGCGTGGCGGATCCCGAGTACAACGCGCGGCAGGCACTTGCGCTCGCGCGGCGCGCGGCGGGGGAAGGCGTGGAGCTGCTCTGCCTGCCGGAACTCTGCCTGACCGGCTACACATGCGGCGACCTTTTCTTGCAGGATACGCTGCTCGCCGCCGCCGCGGACGCGCTTATTTGGCTCGTCGGGGAGTGCGCGCCGCTCGGACTTTTGGTTGCGGCCGGTTTCCCATACGCGAACGGGAACAAACTCTACAACACCGCCGCGGTTTTCTGCGGCGGACGGCTGCTCGGCCTTGTCCCAAAAACGAACATTCCAAACTACGGCGAGTTCTATGAGCTGCGCCATTTCACGCCTTTTTCCGGCCCGACACAGATCGTCCGGCTCGGCGGCGGCGAGTCGGCGAACCGGCGCATGAGTGAAAAGGGCGGATGCGGGCGGTTTTTTGACGTGCCATTCGGGACCGATCTGTTGTTTGCCGCATCGGACGTCCCCGGATTTTCGCTCGCGATTGAGCTTTGCGAAGATTTGTGGGTCCCGGTCCCGCCGAGCGCGCGGCACGCGGCGGCGGGCGCGACAGTTATCGCGAACCTCTCCGCGAGCGACGAGACCGTCGGAAAAGCGCCTTACCGGCGCTCCCTCGCGGAGGGGCAGTCCGCGCGGCTGATCTGCGGCTATCTTTACGCCGACGCCGGATATGGCGAAAGTACGACCGACATGGTTTTCGCCGGACACAATCTTGTCTGTGAAAACGGCCTTACGCTCGCGGAAGCCGCGCCGTTCGGGGACGGCTGGGCCGCCGCCGACATAGACCTCGCCGCGCTCGCGCACGACCGCAGACGCATGAATACATACCCCACGGCCGAAGCGGCGGGAGTGATAAACGCGGCGGGCGGCGTGGGAACTGCGGGCTATCTCACGGTCGCGTTTTCGTTCGGCGGCGTCCATAAGGGCGTCGCGCACGGCGGTGCTCCCGAAGGCGGCGCGGACTGCGGAGGGGGTGGCGATGTCCTCGGCCACGCCGACGCCGACTGCGGAGGGGGCGACGCCCCCGATGTCAACAGCCGCCGTCGGCTTCTGCGTCTCGTCGACCCGCGCCCGTTCGTGCCAAAGGACGAGCGCGAACGCGGCGCGCGCTGCGAAGAAATCCTCGCGATGCAGGTCGCGGGCCTCGCGAAAAGGGTCTCGCATACGGCCTGCAAGCAAGCCGTCGTGGGCATTTCGGGCGGGCTCGACAGCTGCCTCGCGCTGCTCGTGATCGCGCGCGCGTTTCAAAAACTCGGGCGGGCGCTCACCGACGCCCTCGCCGTGACGATGCCCTGCTTTGGGACGACGTCGCGCACAAAAGCCAACGCCTATCGGCTCTGCGATGCGCTCGGCGTGACATGCCGCGAGATCGACATCACGGAGACCGTCCGCTCGCACCTCAAAGACATCGGCCACCCGGAGAGCGACCACACCGTCGCCTATGAGAACGCGCAGGCCCGCGTCCGCACGCTCGTGCTGATGGACCTCGCGAACCGCTCGGACGGCATCGTCGTCGGGACGGGAGACCTCTCGGAGCTCGCGCTCGGCTGGGCGACCTACAACGGCGACCACATGAGCATGTACGGCGTGAACGCGGGCGTGCCCAAAACGCTCGTGCGCCACATCGTGCGGCATGTCGCCGACACTTGCGGCAGCGCGCCGCTGACGGACGTCCTGCTCGACATTCTCGCAACGCCAGTCAGCCCGGAGCTGCTGCCCCCGAAGGACGGCGTGATCAGCCAGCAGACCGAGGAGCTCGTCGGCCCTTATGAGCTGCACGACTTCTTTCTCTACCACACGCTGCGCTGGGGCCGCTCCCCCGCCCGGACATTCGCGCTCGCGAGAATCGCGTTCACGGGCGTCTATCCAGAGGAGACGATCAAAAAATGGCTCCGCGTGTTTTACACGCGCTTTTTTTCGCAGCAGTTCAAGCGGAGCTGCCTGCCCGACGGCCCGAAAATCGGCTCCGTCACGCTCTCCCCGCGCGGCGATTGGCGTATGCCGAGCGATGCGGTCTGCGGCGCGTGGTTAAAAGAGGTCGAAAAGTTATAGAGGCGGCGCGGGCTGGAGGCGATTGGCTATGAAATCTAACGACACAGATATAATAATCTACCAGTCGGGGGATGGTAAAGTCAAAATCGACGTGCATATGAAGGGCGAGACGCTGTGGCTTTCGCAGATACAGATAGCAGAACTTTTCGGGCGGGATAAATCTGTAATCAACCGACACATAAACAACATTTTGCGCGAAGGCGAACTTGACGAAAAAGTGGTTGTTGCAATTTTTGCAATAGCCACTCAGCACGGCGCGATGGAAGGGAAAACTCAAGAACACAACGTAATGCACTATTCGTTGGATATGGTTCTCGCGGTCGGTTATCGCGTTAAATCGCCGCGCGGTACGCAGTTCAGGCAATGGGCAACGCAGATTTTGCACGAGTATCTCCAAAAAGGCTTCGCAATGAACGACGAAGTTCTGAAAAATATGGGCGGCGGCGTTTACTGGAAAGAGCTGCTCGAACGTATCCGCGACATTCGGGCAAGCGAAAAGGTTATGTACCGCCAAATACTCGACCTGTACGCCACGAGTCTCGATTATAACGCGACAATGCCGGAAACGCTTGATAAATTTTCGCGTGACTTCGGCGTTGGCGTGTTAAACAGCGCAGGGTCGGTCAGGCATACGGCGGCGGTCGAGAAAGCATACAACGAGTATGACAAATACAGGGCACAGTTGGCGGACGAGTTGTCGGACGTTGAAAAGGCGTATCTCGACACACTGAACGCTATGCAGAAACGGCTCATGGTTGGAGGGGGCGGGATGAAAGGATTGTAACCGAGAGGAACTTGTAGTACAATGTAATTGCAAATGATACTTAGTGACATTATGGAGGTAGCAAAATGTCTAAGCTGTTGCAGGTCAGAGTTGACGAAAAACTTAAAATTGCAGCTGACAGAGTTTTTTCCAGCATGGGTCTTGACACATCTACGGCTATCCGTATGTTCTTGACAGCTTCTGTTGAAAGCCGTGGTTTGCCGTTTGAAGCGAAGTCTCGCGTCGGGGCAATCGAACTGTTTGACGGCTATGGCTCTTATGTGTGTGAGTATGGTCATGTACACGATTACAGCAAACTCAATATTGATGATATAGATGAGGTTTCCGGTCCTTTTGAATCCGCTGAAGAAGCTATCAGGAGCCTTGATGATGACCAAGTATAAAATTTCGTACACAAACGTCTTTAAAAAACAGCGGAGACTGCTCAAAGCTCGCGAGTATGACATTTCCCTATTGGATAGCGTCATTGCCCTCTTAGCAAAGGGTGAGGTTTTGCCGGAGAAGTATTGCGACCACGCTTTACAAGGAAAGCATAGGGGATACAGAGACTGCCACATTCGTTCAGACTGGATATTGATATACAAAATTGACAACGATATTCTAACGCTCCTTCTTTCAGAAACTGGCACGCATTCTGATCTTTTCAAGAGTGCTAAATGATGATTTATCGCCGTGTTGCGCTTGATTTTATCGCTCATTTACAGTTCCTGCACGCGCTTTCTGTGTCTGCTCAGCACGCTTGCGCCTTGTAGGAACGATGCCCTGCCGCACGATTATATACACGGATGGCAGGGCGTCGCCCCTACAGATTCGCTTAGCTCCGCATGTTACTGCTCTTTCCACTCCATCATTTCGTTGGTGTTGCATTTGCGCACATATTGCAGTAGAGTAATAATACAAACAACGGTATTAAGTGACTTGTAAATGGTTGCCGCTAACATTTACATTCGTGTAGACAACGAATTAAAAACACAGGCGCAGCAGATTTTCGTCACGTTTGGACTAAATATGACGGTGGTGATTAGTGTTTTCCTTCGCCAAGTGGTTCGTCAGTGTGGAATCTCGTTTGCAGCAACAGTTTTATATAGACGCACAGAACGCAAGATACCCAAGTTCAGTGGATCGGAAGGTAAAATATGGATGTCAAATGATTTTGACGCACCACAGTATTGACGGAGGCGAAAATGGTTTACTGGTAAGGTCTGCGGCGTTCAGGTTGAAACAATCGCCGATCCGGTTATGCGGAACATCCGCAGGCTTGACAAGCTCGTGGACGAGTTGGCGAAAGGTAAGGCTATGGATAAGGTTTTACGAACGTGACCTACGCTCTAACCCGTGCGCGACGCGTACAACATTTTAGTTAGGAGAATACGACTATGAAAAAAACAATCCAACCGCAGGCACTGCTGTTCCCGAATCCCGTGCTGGTTATCTGTACCTATGACGCGGACGGCAA
>JAITSR010000165.1 GCA_031287655.1 Clostridiales bacterium | reverse complement strand
TTGTTTCACGGCGAGGGCCGCGTCCTGATCCGGCCTTCCGGCACGGAGCCGCTCGTGCGCGTGATGATCGAGGCAAACGACCAAAATTTGATCGACGCGGAAGCGGAGGCGCTCGCAAGACTGATAGAGGAACGATTGGGCTAAAGAAAAAATATGCAGAAGGTGGTCCTTGACCCGGCCACGGCGACGATTGTGAACACGATAACCGCTGATAGTTATAAAAACAGAGCTGGAAGAAGGGAAGGATCATACGGTTGATTTCGATTATGTTTCATAAAAAAAGCGTATTTATCGCAGCGACCGCGTTCGCGCTGGCGGCGGTCCTGCTTGCGGCGGCCCCGGTCGGTGTGTTCGCGGCGCCGGATCTGGCGGCCTTGGCGGAGCCCGACTCAACGGCCGCGGCGCAGACGGAAGCGCAGGCGCGGGCGGCGGCCGGTACGGGGTATGCGGACGGTTACGCGGAGCTGACGGCATCCGGGGAGTTGGCCGCGCGCGCGCCGGACACTTCGTTTGTATACCGCTACGAGGATACGATCGCGGAGCGGCGCGCGACCGAGGAACGGCTCAGGTTAGAGGCGGAGGAAGCGGCGCGGCTCGCGGCGGAGGCGAAGCGGCTCTCTGAAATGCGGGCAAACGCCGCGCGGCTCACGGAGGCGGAGCTCAACGAGCTTTTTTCACAGGACTATTTTATCCAAAGGATGCGCGATCTCGGCTTTTATAAGGACGAGTTCGGGGACGACAGCTTAAACTACCGCAACGCCGTGATCCGCCTGCAAAGCAGTATCAACATGCCGATCGACGCGTCACTCGGCATCGTCTCCAAAAAGGCGCTGCTCGAAAACAGCCCCGTTGTCGTCATGGACGAGATCGCGGAGCCCGCTTCCGCGGATGGGTACTGGATTACGATCAACAAATCCAAAAACATCCTGACCGTTTATAAGGGCGCGCAGGTTCACAAAAAATACCCGGTCGCGACGGGGGCCTCCGCGTCGCTGACGCCGGAGGGGAAGTTCTCGTTTGTCTCAAAGGCCGTCAACCCCGCGTGGGGCGGCGGCGGCTACGCGAGCCCGGTTCCGGGCGGCGTCCCGTCCAACCCGCTCGGAAAGAGGTGGATGGGGCTCAGCATCGGCGGGGGCGGGCGCTACGGCGTGCATGGGAACGCGAGCTCGCGATCTATCGGGACCTATGCGAGCCACGGATGCGTGCGTATGATTAACCCGGACGTCGAGGAGATGTTTGAGTACATTCCGGTCGGCACGCCGGTTTGGATCGGCTCCGACAGCAAGCTGAAGGAATTTGGGATTCTGCAATACTACACGGTTCCCGCGCCGACGGAAGCCGCGCCTGCGCCGACACCTGAGCCGGAAGCCGCGCCGACGCCCGCGCCGAGGGACCCCGAACGCGCGGAGCTGATCACGCCGCCCGCGGCGGAGCTTTTACAGTGAAAACATGAAAAAGGACGGTTTGTCGGATGAGTGAACTTCCGCGCGGCGCGCTTGCGGCGGTAAGGGCGCATAACGCGGTTTTTTTCCGGGAGCGCGGGCGGGCGAGGCGCGCGCGCGTCGTGACCTTTGGCTGCCAAATGAATGAAAACGATTCGGAAAAGATCATGGGCCTGCTCTGTGAGATGGGCTTTGAGTTCGTTCCCGCATCCCCGCCCGGCTCGTTTGGCAACCCCGCCCCGCTTGGCATACGCGAGGGCGAAGCGCCGGAGTTGGTGATCCTAAATACCTGCTGTGTGCGGGAAAACGCGGAACAGCGCCTTTTTGGCGTCCTCGGGTCGTTAAAGCGGTGGAAGCGGGAGGACCCCGGCCGGGTCGTCGCCGTGTGCGGCTGCATGATGCAAGAGGACGGCGCCGTGTCTGAAATCCGCCAAAAATATCCGTTTGTGGACTTCATCTTCGGTACGCAGTCGATTTCGGAGCTGCCGTCGCTCCTGTGCCGTGTCTATGAGCGTGCCGGGCAGGCTGACAGATACGGGAGCCCGGCTCATGTGATGGCCGTTGAGAACCGGCTTGACGGGCGGTCGATTGAGGATGATCTCCCGTTTCACAGAAAAGCGCCGCCCGCGGCGCTCGTCAGCGTGATGACCGGCTGCGACAACTTTTGTTCCTATTGTATCGTACCCTATGTGCGCGGCAGGGAAAAGAGCCGCCTGCCGGAGAGCGTGTACCGGGAAGTATGCGGGCTCGCCGCGTCCGGCTACCGGGAGGTTACGCTGCTCGGGCAGAACGTGAACTCCTACGGAAAGGACATTTTAGGCGGCGCGGTCGACTTTGCGGGGCTTTTGACCCGGCTCTGCGAAATCGAGGGAATCGCGCGCATCCGTTTTATGACATCCCACCCAAAGGACCTTTCCGACCGGCTGATCTACGCGATGCGCGACCTTGACCGCGTTTGCGGCCATCTGCACCTCCCCGTCCAGTCCGGCAGCACGCGGATTCTCGCGCGCATGAACCGGGGTTATTCGCGGGAGGATTATCTCGCGCTCGTGTACAAGGTCCGCGGCGCGATCCCGGACATCGCGCTGACGACGGATGTCATCGTCGGCTTTCCGGGGGAGACCGAAAGTGATTTTTCAGATACGCTGGCGCTTGCGGCCGAGGCCGAGTTTGACATGGCCTACACGTTCCTCTATTCGCCGCGCGAGGGAACGCCGGCCGCGCGCCTTGAGGAACAGGTCGATCGGGGCGTGATGGCGGAGCGCTTTTCGCGCCTTGTCGAGCTGCAAAACGGCGTCAGCCTAAAAAAGAACCGGCGCCTGCTCGGCTCGCGTGTGACGGTGCTCTGCGAAGGGCTGAGCAAGACAAACCCCGAGCGCCTCACGGGGCGGACGCCGGGCGGCCGGGTCGTAAATTTTACCGCCGGGGAGCTGCCGCGGCGGGGAGAACCTGCTTTTGGGTGTGAACCGGCCGCCGCAAACCGCTGCGCGGACACGGAGTCTGCGGCCCCCCCGGTCGCCTTCGTCGGCGCGCTCGTCGACGTCCTGATTGAAGACGCGCGCACATGGTCGCTCGAAGGCCGGGCGACGGGCTTTGCCGCGGAGGATCGGACCGCGGGGCTTGTGGCCGCCGCGGAAGGTCGGGCCGCCGGGTTTGCCGCGTCGGGCCGGATGGCGCGCGCCGCGGCCGCCGACCGCGGAGGTGAGGCCCTTTGAGTCTGACGCCGATGATGCAGCAGTACATGGAAGTCAAGGAGCAGCACAGGGACTGTATCCTTTTTTTCCGGCTCGGGGATTTTTATGAAATGTTCTTTGACGACGCGGTGCAGGCCTCGCAGGCGCTCGAGATCACGCTGACCGGCAGGGACTGCGGGCTCCCGGAGCGCGCGCCGATGTGCGGCATCCCCTATCACGCGGTCGACCATTACCTGACGCGCCTCGTCTCAAAGGGCTTTAAGGTCGCGATCTGCGATCAGCTCGAGGACCCGGCGCTCGCAAAGGGGCTTGTCGTGCGCGACGTCGTGCGTGTCGTGACGCCCGGCACCGTCATCGAGCCCGCGCTGCTCGAGGATAAGTCAAACGCGTATCTGATGAGCGTTTTCAAGGAAGGCCGCGCCGCGGGGCTCGCCGTCACGGATTTGACGACGGGCGTGCTTTTCGCGGCGTCGATCCTGTGGGGGAATACGGATACAAAGCTCGTCGACGAAATCTCCAAGTATATGCCAAAGGAGATTATCGCGTCGCCGGGCTTTTTTGAGGACGCCGCTTTTCAGGGGATGTTTGCCGCGCGGGTCGGCGGCTATTCGTCAAAGGTCCCGGAGGACTATTTTGACGAGCAGGCGGCCCGCGCGCGGCTCGCGCGATATTTTCCGCGCGGCGCGGAACCGGAGTCGCCCGGGCGATCGCCGTTACCGGAAGACGAGCGGCAGGGTTCCGAGCCTGAACCGGAGGGTGTGCGGCAGGGTTCCGAGCCTGAACCGGAGGCCGCGCCGCAGCCTTTTGGGCCAGAGTCGGCGTCCGCGCCCGAACCGCCGCCGCTGGACGCCTTTGCCTGCCGCGCGACCGGGGCGCTGCTGCGCTACCTCGAAGAAACGCAAAAGCGCGGCCTCGGGCATCTCTCGCGCGTCGTCCCATACTCCGTCGAGACATTTATGATGATCGACGCGGCGTCGCGCCGGAACCTGGAGATCACCGAGTCGATCAAAAGCCGCGCGCGCGCGGGCTCGCTGATCGACACACTCGACCGCACGCTGACGCCCTCCGGCGGGAGGATGTTAAAAAACTGGTTTACGCAGCCGCTCGTCGACATTCCGGCGATTGAAGCGCGCCATCTTTGCGTGCAAGAGCTCTTGGACGGCTATCTTCTGCGCTCTCAAATTCGGGAGCGCATGCGCCGCGTGCGCGACATCGAGCGGCTGATTTCCCGGATCGTGCTCGGCGGCGCGAACTGCCGGGATTTTCTCGCGCTGCGTTCTTCGCTCGCGGAGATACCGGGCGTCAAAACGCTGCTCGCGAACGCGCAGACGGCGCTCCTGCGCGCGACGGAGCAAAAGCTCGACCCTTTGGAGGACGTCGCGGCTCTGATATTTCGCGCGATCTCGGAGGACGCGCCGATTGCGCTCCGGGACGGCAACGTAATCCGGGAGGGCTACAACGCCGAGGTCGACAAGCTGCGCGCCGCCTCGCGCGACGGCAAATCGTGGCTTGCCGCGCTTGAAAAGGACGAGCGCGAAAAGACGGGGATCAAGAACCTGAAAGTCGGCTTTAACAAGGTGTTCGGCTACTTTTTTGAAGTGACGCGCCTCTACGCGAACCTCGTCCCGCCCCACTATGTGCGCAGGCAGACGCTCGCGAACTGCGAACGCTATATCTCGGACGAGCTAAAGCAGCTCGAGGACACGATCCTCGGCGCGGAAGAACGCTTGATCGGCCTTGAGCAGACGCTTTTTAACGAGGTCCGCGAGCTTGTCTCGGCGGAGGCGCAGAGGATCAAGCGCTCGGCGGAGGCGCTCGCGGAGCTGGACGCCCTCGCGGCCTTCGCGGAGCTCGCCGACCGCGAGGGTTATTGCAGGCCCAAGATGAATGCGCGCGGCATTATCTCGATTCGCGAAGGCAGGCACCCGGTCGTCGAGTCCTTTTTGGGCCGCGAGAATTTTGTGCCGAACGACACCTATTTGGACACGGGCGAGCATCGCACCGCGATCATCACGGGACCGAACATGGCCGGAAAGTCGACCTATATGCGGCAGATCGCGCTGATCGTGCTGATGGCGCAGGCGGGCTGCTTCGTGCCCGCGGCGGAGGCCGACATCGGTCTCACAGACCGGATTTTTACGCGGGTCGGCGCGGCGGACGATCTCGCGGCGGGGCAGAGCACTTTTATGGTTGAGATGTCGGAGGTCGCGAACATTCTCGAAAACGCGACGTCCAACAGCCTCCTGATCTTGGACGAGATCGGGCGCGGGACGAGTACGTTTGACGGGCTCGCGATCGCGTGGGCCGTCGTCGAGTTTATCAACGACAAAAACAAGATCGGCGCGCGCACGCTGTTTTCGACGCACTACCACGAGCTGACCGAGCTCTCGGGCAAGGTCGAGGGCGTCAACAACTTCTGCGTGTCGATCGCGGAGGAAGGCGACGGCATCCGCTTTTTGCGCAAGATCAAAAAGGGCGGCGCAGACGGGAGTTACGGCATCCACGTCGCAAAGCTCGCGGGGCTCCCGGCCTCCGTCACGGACAGGGCGAACGAGCTGCTCGCCGAGCTCGAGGCCGCCGACATCAGCAAAAAAGCGGCGCGGACGAGGCGGACGCGTCCGCCCGTCGAGGGGCAGGTGGATTTCCTCTCGGTCGTCGACGCGCCGCGCCGTGAAAAAGAGGTGCTCGACGCGCTCCGCGCGGCCGACCTCACGCGCCTGACGCCGATTGAGGCGCTGAATAATTTGTATGCGCTGCAGCAGAAACTAAAATTAGGATGACGGAGATAGAAAAAAGTATGGGACGGGTCATCGTACTCGATGAGATTACCGCAAATCAGATCGCGGCGGGAGAGGTTGTGGAGCGACCGGCGTCCGTTGTGAAGGAGCTTGTCGAGAACGCGCTTGACGCGGGAGCGGCGACGGTCAGTCTCGAGATCAAAAACGGCGGGATCGCGTCAATCCGGATCACGGACGACGGCGAGGGCTTTTATGAGGACGACGTGCTGCTCGCTTTCGAGCGCTACGCGACGAGCAAGCTGCGTTCCGCGGACGACATCAATAAAATTCTGACGCTGGGATTTCGCGGGGAGGCGCTGCCGAGCGTCGCTTCTGTGTCGAGGGTGCGTGTGACGACGCGGCGGCGCGATGCGGAGTTCGGCAAGACGGTTGAAATCCATGGCGGCCAGCTTGTGCGGGACGAGCGCGTCGGCTGTCCCGCGGGTACGACGATCGTCGTCTCGGAGCTTTTTTATAACGTGCCCGCGCGCTACAAATTCTTAAAAAAAGACGCCGCGGAGGCCGCCCAGATTTCAGAGCTCGTCGGAAGGCTCGCGATCGGACGCCCGGACGTCTCGTTTTCGCTCCGCTCGCAAAACACGCAGCTGCTGTATACCCCCGGCACGGGGAGTTTAGCGGACGCGGTGTTCGCGGTGTTCGGTAAGGAAATTTTGGACGGTCTCGTCCCGGTTTCCGGCGGTCAGCCGCCCTATGCGCTGTCGGGCTACCTCGGACTGCCGGAGATCGCGCGCGGGAACCGGAACCTGCAATTGTTCTATGTCAACGGGCGCTTTATCCGGAACCGCGTGCTCCATCAGGCCGTCGAGGAAGCGTATCAAACGCATTTATTAAAAAAGAAGCACCCCGTCACGATTCTGAACATCACAATGGACACGGGGCTTCTGGACGTCAACGCGCACCCGACGAAAACAGAGGTGCGCTTTGTCAACGAGGGCGAGCTGTTCCGCGCCGTCTATCACGCGATCACGGCGACGCTACGCGGAGGCGGAGCGGACGTCGGCGGAGACGCGGAGGCGGCGGGGAAGTCGGGCATGGAGACGGCGGAGTTGTCAAGCGTGAAGGCGGCAGGGAAGTCGGGCACGGCGGAGCTGTCGGGTATGGAGAGGGCGGCACAGCCGGATGCGGGCGACGCGGGCGCTGATGTGGACGCGGCGGCGCGATGCGGAGTTCGGCAAGACGGTTGAAATCCATGGCGGCCAGCTTGTG
>JAITSR010000113.1 GCA_031287655.1 Clostridiales bacterium | reverse complement strand
TTGTTTGATAAAAAAGAGTAAGAGTATTGGGACGTTTTGCAGAAGGGAACTTTTTCCGAGTACACGCGTCTAACAAATTGAAGCGATAGCGCTGCGGATTGTGACAGGCCGGATATGGGGGACGATTCCCACCATTGGGGGGATCGCAAGGCTGGTCTGTCGCCGCAAGTTGGCGTTGCGCAAAAGGGGTTGGTTCTTATTGCGGGACATTATACAAATTGAGGACATCAGCAAGGTCTACCTGATCGGGCAGGAGCGTGTGGTCGCGTTGCGCAACGTGAATCTGAATATTCGGGAGGGCGAGTTTTGCTGTATTTTGGGTACGTCCGGCTCCGGCAAGTCGACGCTCCTGAATATGATCGCGGGGCTTGAAAAGCCGACGCGCGGCAACATCATGATCGACGGGCAGTGTATCAACAAGATGAGCGAAAACCGGCTCGCGCGGTTCCGGCAGGAGCACATCGGCTTTATTTTTCAGTCGTACAACCTGATGTCGTCGCTGACGGCGAAGGAAAACGTCGCGATGCCGCTCGTGTTCCGCGGCGTGCCCAAAAAGGAGCGGGAGCGGCGCGCGCTCCAGCTTTTAAAGAGCGTCGGGCTCGAGACGCATGTGCGGCACAGGCCGACGCAGATGAGCGGCGGTCAGCAGCAGCGGGTCGGGATCGCGCGCGCTTTTGTCGGACAGCCGCAGATCGTATTTGCGGACGAGCCGACCGGGAATCTGGACACAAAAACGCGGGAGGAGGTTATGCGCCTAATGATTGAAATCTCACGGCGCGGCGGCCGCACGCTCGTGATGGTCACGCATGACAACGAGCTCGCGCAGTACGCGGACCGGGTCATCAAGATTCGGGACGGGCGCGTAGAGGACATCGTCGCGAATGCACAAAGAGCGTTAATAAACGCCTAAAATACCTAATACACAAAAGCGCCCGGCGTACACGCGCGCAGGGGTTGAGTGTATTCGGAAAGTCCATGCTTATAAAAGGGGGTCGTCAACTTGATATACATAAGCTCCGCGGCATCCGCGGCAGTAAAACACGATGCGGAACGTGAGGTAAAATGCAAGGCAAAGTCCGGGAGAAAGACCGTCAAACGCCTGACCGCGTTCGCGTTTGCGGCGGTCTTCGCGCTGCTGTCGTTTCCGGCGCTCCCGGCCCCGCGCCCGGGCTCATCCCCGATCGCGTCCGACCCGTTCCTGTCGTTTCTGCCGCCCGCCGCGGCGTTCGCGTCGTCCGAACCTTCCCAGCCTGCGACGGACCCCGCGGTCACGCCGCCGCCCGCAGGCGAGATCGTTTCGGACTCCGGCCTGATCTTTCGGGATTACACGGCCTACGCGCGCAACTCGACGCGCGTGCTCACGGACATCTTCCCGGACGATGCGTTCCGGCTCGAGGTGCGGTTCGACAAGCCCGACTCGATCACCCTCGCCGGCGACGTCGGCGCAAAGGTCATGGGCGGCAGCTTTACCGGCTCGGTCGTGTCGGCGACCTACGACTCCGGCCAAAAACTCGTGACCGTGACGCTCGACCTGACGCTCACGGGGCGCACGGCCACCCTGATGCTGAACCTCACGGGGAGCCGCGGCATTGGGACCGGCCCGATGTACCGCTTTGACGACCCGCGCAGCCTCACGGTGCGGGAGTGCCACCCGGAGGCGCAGGACGAGAACGCGGGCGTCATCAATCCTTCGGCCCCCTCCGAGCCGCCGCGCTTTGCCGTCGACCTCTCCGCAAAGTTCCCGGTCGCAAAAGCGGGCGAGACGTATGTGTTTGAAATCCCGGTCAAAAACATCGGCAAACAGGCCGCAAAGGACATCACGGTCACGCTCGACCCCGGCGGCGACACGAGCGCGGCCTTTCCGTTTGAATACGACAAATACGCGTTTACGGCGCGCATCGCGGAGATCGCGGTCAACGGCGTCCGCTCCGCGCGCTTTGAGGTGCGCGTCCTGCCGACCGCAAAGGACGGGCAGAACAGCATCAACGTAAAATTCTCGGGCCGCTCGGTGCTCGGCGTCGGCGCGCTCGCGGAGTCGGCGGAGACGATCGCGATCAAGGTCACAAACACGAACACGGCCCCAAAGCTCCTTGTCGAGCGGATTGACCTCGGCGCGGACACGATCAAGCCGGGCGCGAGCTTTTCGATGAAGCTGCGTTTGGAAAACTCCGGAACGCTCGCGGCCAAAAACGTCAAGCTCACGCTGAAAGGGTTAAAAGCGGACGGCATTTCGACGGACAACTCGCCGGACGTCCACTATCTGAACGAGGTCAAGGGGCGCGCGGGCGTGACGGAGACGTTTTTGCTCGTAAGCTCGGAAAAGCTGACGGGCGAGCGCGCGGAGCTCAGCCTCGCGATGAGCTACACGGACGAGACCGCAAAGGAGTACACGGACGAGTCGGTGCTCTTTATCCCGCTCACACAGGAGGCGCAGGGCTCCACATACACCGCGGTCGAGTTCGCGAACATGAGCGCGCCCACGGGCGAGCTGCGCGAGGGCGACAATTTTACGGTCTCGTTCGAGATCAAAAACATCGGCGACGTACCGATGCGCGATGTCAAGCTGACCTATACGATCGGCGCGGAGCTGATCGGCAGGAGCCTTTCCACGCAGATGTTAAAGCCGATCGCGCCGCAGGGCGGCGTGCCGGTCTCGTTTGACTTCGGCGTCTCAAAGTCCGTTGCGACGGGCAATTTCCCGATCGGTTTTACGGTCGAATACACGCCGGGCAAGCCGGGTTCGGACGCGGAAACGGGCGCGGACGCGGGTTCTTCCGGCGGCGGCTCCGGTACCGGTTCCGGCTCGGATACCGGCTCGTCCGACGGCGCCGGCACGGGGCAGCGTGTCACGGCGGCGCAGTATGTCGGCGTCCAGCTGTTCAAACCGGAGGAGACGACGACGGACCCCGCGGACAGCAAGGAATCCGTGCCCAAGATCATCATCAGCAACTACGATTACGAGCCGCCGGAGGCGAAGGCGGGTCAGACCGTCGACATCACGCTGACGTTCTTTAATACGAGCGCGGCGCAGACCGTCAAAAACATCAAGATTCAGCTCGATTCCGAAACCGCCGGATCGTCGGGCGGTTCGACATCCGGTTCCTCCTCCGCGGGCGTCTTTTCGCCGGTCGAGGGCAGCAACACCTTTTATATCGAGCAAATCCCCCCGAGGGAGACGGCGGAGAAGTCGATCCGCCTGATGATCCGCGGCGACGCGGAGGCGAAGTCGTACCCGCTCTATTCCAACATCGAGTACGAGGACAGCAAGAGCAACGCGATCACGGCGCGGGAGAGCATCAGCATCCCCGTGACACAGGTCACGAAGATCACGATCGGCGACATCACGCTGAATACGGCGGAGATATTCCCCGAGCAGCCGTTCGGCGTCACGTTCAACTTTATCAACATGGGCAAGACGACGCTCTACAACGTGATGGTGACGACGGACGGACCTTTTACGACGCAGGCGCAGTCGTACTACGCGGGCAACCTCCAGTCGGGCGCGCAGGACTACTTCGACGGGCAGGTGACGCCGGAGTTCGCCGACATATCGCAGACGGGCTACGCGCTGATCACATATGAGGACGCCGCGGGCAAGCAGTACGAGGAACGCAGGGAATTTCAGTTTGATGTGATGGAGCCGCCGTCGTGGGGCGAAGGGGAAGGCATGCCCGAGGGCGGTATGGCTGAGGCGCCGCCGGTCGAAGGGCCGGGCGGGAGTTTAGGCTTTTTTACGGGTATTTGGACGAAGGTGAAGGAGCCCGCCGTCGGGATTCCGGCCGCGGCCGGGTTGGGCGTTGCGCTGATCGTCGTG
>JAITSR010000111.1 GCA_031287655.1 Clostridiales bacterium | reverse complement strand
CAGACCGAACGCGGCGAACAGGGCGGCGTCGAGCGAGCCGAAGCACAGCTCCCGGAGCCGGGTCCTGCCCTCGTCCCCCCGATAGCAGCGGGCCTCCATCGCGTTCGCGAGCTCGTCCGCGCGCCGGAACGCGCTGACAAACAGCGGAATGATGATCGGGATAAACGAGCGCGCCCGGTCGATCAGCTTCCCCTCGTTGAAGTCCGCGCCGCGCGACGCCTGCGCGCGCATGATTTTGTCCGCTTCCTCAAGGAGCGTCGGAATGAAGCGCAGCGCGATCGTCATCATCATCGAGAGCTCATGCACCGGCGCGCCGAACCGCTTTAACGGTTTTAGCAGTTTTTCCACGCCGTCCGTGAGTAAGATCGGCGTCGTCGTAAAGATCATCAGCGCGGAGCCGCCAAGGAGGATCAAAAGGATCCGGGCGGCCATCGCGAGCGCGATCGCGCCCCCCTCGTAGGTCGGCGCGAAAATCCAGAGCCGAAAGAGCGGGCGGCCCGGCGCCATGAACAGGTTGACGACGGATGCGAACAGGATCAGCGGGAGGATCGGCTTGACCGCCGACAGCGTCAAAAGGAGCGGTATCCGCGAGACAAAGACCGCGCAGACGGCAAATATGCCGAGCGTGAGGAACTCCGCCGGGCGGCGCGAAACAAGCGCGAGGACCATAAACGCGACGGACAGCAGGATTTTTGTGCGCGGATCGGCGCGGTGAAGGATCGAATGGCCCGGAAAGTATTGGCCGAGCGAGAGGTTGCGGTTCAAGGCGCGCCCCCCTCTCCGGCGGCGGACTCGGGCGCGGGTACGGGCGCGGATTCAGACGCAGACTCGGGCACAGGCGCAGACTCGGACACGGGCGCAGACTCGGGCACAGGCGCAGACTCGGACACGGGCGCGGACTCGGACACGGGCGCGGACTCGGACGCGGGTACGGGCGCGGACGGGGGAGAGCATGGCAGCTTACGGGGCCGCAGACACTTTTCGAGTTCGTCCGCCGCCTGCGCCGCGTTCAGGACGTTGCAATCAATCTGCGGAAACAACTCTTTGAGCCGCCGGAACAGGAACTGGATGTCGGGCGGGCGCAGCCCCGCGCGTTCAAGCTCCGCGACGCGCGCGAACACATGCTCCGGCGGGCCGTCCATCACAATGCGCCCGTCGTCGATCACGAGTACGCGCCGCGCGTGCCGCGCGATGTCCTCCATATTGTGCGAGACGAGGATCACGCACACGCCGAGCTCCGAGTGCAGCCTTGAGACGTGGGCGAAAATTTCGTCGCGGCCGACGGGGTCGAGCCCGGAACCCGGTTCGTCCATCACGAGGTATTTCGGCTCCATCACGACGACACCCGCAATCGCGACGCGCCGCTTTTGGCCGCCCGAAAGCTCGAACGGCGACTTTTGCAAAAGACTTTCCGGGATTCCGACCGCGTCGGCGGCCCGCAGCACACGCGCGCGGACTTCTTCCTCGCCATAGCCGCGGCGGGCGATGCCGTAGGCGATGTCCTTAAATACCGTCTCCTCAAAGAGCTGGTATTCCGGGAACTGGAACACGAGCCCGACCTTGCGCCGGAGCTCGCGCAGCCCTCCGCCCGCGGTACTGACGCCGTCGACCGTCACAGTACCCGCCGTCGGCATTAACAGTCCGTTAAAGTGTTGTATTAACGTGGATTTGCCGGAACCGGTGCGGCCGATGATCCCGACAAAGGAGCCGTCGGCAATCTCAAGGTCGATGCCGCGCAGCGCCTCCCGTTCGAGCGGTGATTTTTTCATATAGGCAAACGTCAGATTTTCAACGCGTATGGGCATCCTGCCCCCCCAATTTTCCTTGGTCGGCCTCAAAGGCCTTGCCGCCGTCAAAGGCTCTGTCGGCTTCAAAGGCCTTGATCGCCCCGAAAGCCTCGTCGACGCCGACGACACCGCGCGGCAGATTGATTCCGCGCTCCCGCAGGAGCTCAAAGACCTCCGTGATCTGAGGCACGTCAAGGCCGAGCCCGCGGATCAGCGGCGCGTCGCTGAACAGCTCCTTCGGCGGCAAATCCAAAATAGCCCTGCCCCCGTCCACGACGATCACCCGGTCGGCGAGCGCGACCTCGTCCATGTGATGCGTGATCAAAACGACCGCGATCCCTTCCTCGCGGTTGAGCCGCCGGACAAGCCCGAGCACCTCGCGCCGACCGTCCGGGTCGAGCATGGCCGTCGCCTCGTCTAAAATGATGCACTCCGGCCTCATCGCGAGGATTCCGGCGATCGCGACCCGCTGCTTCTGCCCGCCGGAAAGCTGGTACGGCGGCCTTTCCGCGTAGTCGGCGACGCCGGTCGCGGCCATCGCCCCGTCGATCCGCCGACGGATTTCCGGCGTCGGGACGCCGAGGTTTTCAACGCCGAAGGCGACGTCTTCCTCGACCGTCGTCCCGACGATCTGGTTGTCCGGATTTTGAAAGACGATACCGGCCGTCCTGCGGATTTCCCAGATCGCGCCGGGGTCGGAGGTCGGCGCGCCCTTTACGCGAACGACGCCGCCCGAGGGCAAAAGGAGCGCGTTTAAGAGCTTGGCGAGCGTGGACTTGCCGGAGCCGTTTCTGCCGAGGAACACGACGAATTCGCCGCGTCGGATGCACATGCTCACATCCTCGACCGCGTTGTCCCGGTCGAACAGGTCGGTGTCCCGCGGCTGAGACTCCGCGTCTTGCGCCGGAGCGGCAGTTTGCGACGGGGCGGCCTGCTGCGTGGCGTTCTGTGCCGGAGCGGCCTGCTGCGTGGCGGCTTGCGGCGTGGCGGCTTGCGCCGATTCAGGTCCCCGTCCCTGCTCCTGCTCCTGCGGCCGGTTATACCAATCGGAATAGGAAAAAGTGACGTGATCCAACTCGATCAGGATTTCGCCGGGCGGAGCCGCCGCCGCATCTGTCGGGGCTGTCGCCGCGCCTGTCGGAGCCGCCGCGCCTGTCGAAGCCGCGCCAAATGGGGCCGCCGCGCCCGTGATCTCAGCGTTCTTGGGTCGTCGCATAGCTTATCGGTTCCGCCATCCTCTCCCGGACGGGATTGAGTTGATATTCATAATATTTCACGTCATGCCACTCCGCAAATTTGTATCCCATATTCTTAAATTCCGCGAGCTGCGTAAAGCCCATTTTTTGGTGGAATATCTCGCTCCCCTCGTTTGGGCAGCCGAGTACGGCCAGCGCCTTAGTAAAGCCCTGAGACGCAAGAGCGGGCAGCAGCGCCTTGTACAACGCGGTCCCGACGCCCCGCTGCCTGCGGCCGTTGCGGGTGTAGACGCTCGTCTCGCAGACCCATTGGTACGCTTTGCGCTCATGATAAAAATGCGCATACGCATAGCCGTCTATGACGGATTCCCCGCCATTGCCGCCGGTCGCGCCCTCCGCGCCTTCCATGTCCTCCGCGCCAACCGCGCCCTCGCACACAAAGAACGGGAAAAAAGACAGCGTGCTCTCGATCCGCCGCGCAAAATCCGCGGCACCGGGGGCCTCATATTCAAACGAATAAGAGAAGTTTTCGACGTAGTAAGCGTATATTTCAGCCAGAGCCGCCGCGTCCGAAAGCCGCGCGAGCCGAATTTTCATAATGTAACATCCCTCCCTGCCTGCGTTGAATCGAACGAACAGAATACCACAAAGCGGCCGATAAATCCAGCGTTGCAATTTCGCCGCTAAAGCGCTATATTATTGATAGGAGGAATGCCTGTGACGAAGCTCGAATATACCTTCAAGAACGATACTTTGTTCAAAATGCTGTTCGTGAAGTACCCGGATCTGCTGAAACGCCTTGTGGCGGTTCTGCTCGGTATTCGGTACGAGAGTATCGGGCAGTTTGAGATAACGAA
>JAITSR010000106.1 GCA_031287655.1 Clostridiales bacterium | reverse complement strand
TGATCCTGTTCGCCGGATTCGGTCTGTTTTTGGCTGTGCTTTTGAGTCTTTTATTGAGCCGGTGGCTCTATTTGCCGATCCGCGCGGTGACACGGCGATTTCAAACCTCCAAGCTGCCGCCCGTCGTTTCAAAAAAAGACGAAATTGAAATGATCGACTATATGTATGAGCAATCGCAGGAGCGGATCTCTGAGTTGGAGCAGCGCCAGTCCCTTTATGCTGCGCATGAGAAAATTACTTTTTTGCAGGCCATTCTGTCCGGCAAGCTCAAACCGGACGAAGCGCTGCGAAAATGGGGGGATTTTTCGATCCGTGTGTATCCGAGCCGGTTGTTGGTTGCTGTAATGACGCTTGACGACGAATCCGCGAGCGGCGACCGACTTATAGCCTGCATCGACGAGTGGGCCGTCGGGATGTCTGACAGCCAAGTTATGTTTGAAGCGATCCCGGCTCCGGACGGCGGAGTGATCCTCATTTTTAATCTATGCGAACCGTATCAGGAAAATCGCTTTTCATCATTATTCATCAATCTGGACATGCTGAAGACCTGTGTGCTGCAAAAGTTCGGCAGCACCGTCACGATCGGGGTCGGCGCCGTCGCGGAATCGCTGGAGGACTGCGCGTTTTCACTGTCAACCGCGCGCCAGATGGCGCAGCATCGTATGCTGCTCGGCGACGGACGGACAATCGATCAGAGACTGCTGGACGAATCGCTCTCAACAGGCCTTGCTTATCCCGAGGACCTCGTGCGCGAAATGACCGCCGCAATGAGGGAAAATAAAAGAGCGGTGTTCCTTTCGCATTTTGACAGCCTGCTTGGGATCCTTCGGAATTACAGCTATAACGATGTCACCGCGACGCTCATACAGGTGTTTGCGGACTGCGTTCGGGCGCTGAACGCGCTGCCGCAGCGGCATGGTCTTATCTATTCCGGTTTCGATGATTTTATGCTCGGGTACCATTCGCTGGTTCATCTCGAACAAACAAAAGAATGGATACTGAAGATATTTGACGAATACCAGACGGCCGCGGCGTCGCTCGAAGCCTTAAAACAGGATCGGCACTATAAAATCGTTTGCGAGATTCAGGACTATTTTGAAAAAAACTATGCCCGCCCCGATCTGAATGTGCAAACACTGGCTGCGATGACCGGCTATACGCCCAACTATTTCGCAAGAATATTCAAACAAATCACGGGACTTTCCCTGATCGACTATATCCATCAGATACGCATCAACCACGCCAAGCGGCTTTTATGCGAGACGTCAATGACAATCAGGGAAATATCCGACAACCTCGGCTTTCTCAATCCGAATTACTTTTATGTGTCCTTTAAAAAGGAAACCGGACTGACGCCTACCGTGTTCCGCGCCCGGAGCCTGTCGACCGTGATCCGCGAATGATTATGATATTCGGTGGTTCTGGATGCCCGCGACGGCCCCCTGCAGCCACATTGTCATCGCCGCCTCGCTGGCGTAATGGCCGCCGACCATACTGACCAGATGGTCGTTGATGATCGCCCCGTCAAATTCTATGTCGTCCAGCGCTTTGATGACGTTGGCGAGGTTGTAATACCCCTCGTCGGGAAACGTCTCGTCAAAACCGGTGGTCATCGTCATCGGCTCGGAAACATTGCGCATATGCAGCTTAAAGAGCTTTTTGCGGGCGCCGAAGTATTTGATAAATTCCTCCGGGGAACAGCCGATCGCCTCTCCCCCCTCAAGCCAGCAGCCAACGCAAAGACAGGTCCCGATATTCGGGCTGTTTGCGAGATCGATCGCCCGCTTATAGCCTTCAAAATTGCCGAATATGCAGCGCGGGACGCCTGCGACGGTGAAGATGGGCGGATCATCGGGATGCACACCGATGTAAACGCCCGCGGACTCCGCGACGGGCGCGACCTGCTTTATAAAGTATTCATAATTCTTCCACAGCTCGTCCTCCGTGTATACCCGGCCATGGCTCAGGGGCCATGTGAAATCGAATTTTCCCTGCGCCCGGTTCGGCTCGCCAAAATTCAGACCGCCGGAGGTCGCGCCGCCCCGGATCGTATGGCGCGCGTCATTGCGCCAGATGCCGTTGCCCATGTGCGCATACGTCGAATAACGGATACCCGCTTTGCCAAGGCGCGTAATGTGCTCGAGGTATTTTTCAATCATGGAATCCCGGTTTTCGAGCCCCAGCGTCACATCGGGCATATTGTGATACCCTTGGCTGTGGAGGCAATAGATTTGGAGCCCAAATTCGGCAAGGCGCTCCTTGACCTCCAAAAAGGTATCCACCGTATGCTCCGGAACCTGATTTCCCGAGATCATCACCCACTCTACGCCGAGCTGCTGCAAAAAATGGATGCCGTCCATGTCAAACTGCAGCTTCCCCTTTTCGTCGCGGGTGATTTTTCCTTCAAATTTTGTTCCGACTTGGATGCCCTGTTTCCTGTTGATATGGCCCGGCACATATTTTGACGCATAACCCAATAAAATCGCCTCCCCTTGATTGACTATATTTATGGTGCTACAGATTATGATGTTACAGATTCCGAAGTTTCAGTCCGCCGTCTACCAATATCGTCGCGCCCGTCACATAGCGGAAGGCGTCCGACACCAGACAGGCGACGACGTCGCCCATGTCCTCCGGCTCGCCGACCCGGCCCAGAGGGATCGTCGGCCTCGCTTTATTGGGGACGTCCTCCGGCGAGCGCGGTTTGTGTTTAGGGTCCTCCCGGCCGAGATTTGTGATCACCCCGCCCGGCGCGAGGGAGTTTACCCGGACGTTATACTTGCCAAGATCAACGGCGAGGCATTGCATCAGAGCCTCCTGCGCGGCCTTTGTGCTGGTGTACACGGCCTGCGGCGGCAGCGGGTAAAGCGCGTTGACGGAGGTTACGATCACAATATTTCCGGATTTTTGCTCCTTCATCGCCTCCGATCCCCGCTGGCAAAAAAACAGCGTGCCTTTGAAGTTGATGCTAAAGAGACGGTCTATGTATTTTTCCTCCGTCTCAAGCGCGCGCATACCAAAGGTGAGTCCGGCGTTGGCCACGAGAATATCCAGCCTTCGCCCGTTCTTCTCATAGTATTCATCAAAAAACGCGTTTACCTCCGCCTGAATGCTGACGTCGACCTTGTGCGCCGAACAGCCGGGGTTGATGGCCAAAAGCTCGGCAAGCGTCTCGTCCAACGTGGTCTGATCGCGCCCGACAATGGCGACGTCCGCGCCGAAGGACGCGAGCGAACGCGCGATCCCGCGCCCGATACCGGAATTTCCGCCCGTCACAATCGCCTTTTGGCCTGTAAAGTTAAAAAGCCGGTCTATCAGTTCTTTGTTCATGTCGGTTACCCCTCCAAGTCCGGTTGAAATTTGCCGTTTTACAGAACCGCAAACGAGGGGAAGCCCCCCCGTTTGCAGCTTTGGGTTATTAGCGCCCGTAAGGCGCCAACGTCGCACGGATGAGTGCGGCGCGCTGACAACGTCGGCGCGAGGCGCGGGGAACCGCGTTTCGCCGCGCCGACTGGGTTGCGGGCATAGCCCGCTTTATTTACTTTGTGCTCTCGTCGACTTGCGCCTGAACGACTTGCAGAACCTTATCCAAGCCCGCGTCTTTTTGCATCTGAATATACTTGTCCACCGCCGCGTCGACGTCGCCGTCCGGCACGATCCCGACGATCAGCGGCATCCCATATTCTTTCCAAATCTGATCCCGTTTGACGATCTCTGTTTTCACTTCTTCCGTATTCGGGAAGCAGCCCGCGACGGGCGAGACCACAAGGTAATCCTGCGCGTAATATTCGGCCTCCGCCTCAAGGTACTCGCTGGAATATTTGAAATCGGGCCGACGGAACCTCGTGTGACGAAACGCGTATGCCGCCCACGACTG
>JAITSR010000061.1 GCA_031287655.1 Clostridiales bacterium | reverse complement strand
ATTCTGGACTTGCCGGAGGGGACCGTAAAATCGCGGATCAACCGTGCGCGAAGAAATCTGCGTGAAATTTTTTTGGGATTGAGGGAACTAAAAGACTATCTCTCCGTCGAATAGAGTAGAACAAACGAATTCGGAAGTAGGAATTAGGAATTCGGAATTACGAGTAAAGAATTGTTGTTGTGGATTGCGGTCGTGCATTGTGAATTGCATTCGGCATCGGAGGCTTTTTTGAACTGCGGACAGGTTAGGGAACTGCGAACAGAATATTTGGATGGGGCGCTGGACCCGGCGCGGAAGGAGCGTCTTGAGGCGCACATAGCGGAATGTCGCGCCTGCGCGCGGGAGTTTGCGTTGGAAAAGAGCCTGCGGAACGCCGTAAAAGCGGTTGGCGCGGAGGCGCCCGCCCTGCCGGAGGGCTTTCACGCGGGGCTGATGGAGCGGCTGCGCGCGGAAGAAAATGCCGAGCGGACCGACGCGGCCTCGTCCGATTCCGGGCGGCCGCCCTTCTTTTCTCACTTTATGCGGTTCTCCCGCGTCGCCGCGATTCTTGCGATTTGCGTGTCGGTCGCTTTCGGCGCGTCGATGCTGATCCAACAAATTCAAGACAGTCGTGTATATGTACCGGCGGACGTGGGCCAAGCGGGCGGAGCAGGCGGAGCGGGCGGCGGCTATGAGGTCGCGGAGGCGACGGCGCGCAAGCTGCCGGACACGGTAATCAGCGACGCCAATCCGGTCGAATCCGGCGCGGCGGACGAGTCCGGCGCAGATCATACACAGGAGACCGCGCCGGACGATGATGTTAATCCGGTCGCATACGCCGCCATCGGAGCGGACGCAAACACCGTCGAAGACGCGGCCGCGGACACCTCGGTCGGCGCGGACGCAAAAGCGGCATCCGGCGCGGCCGCAGACACAACCATGAGCGCGGCCGCTCTCGCCGCGGGGGCAGCCGCGGACACCGCCTTGGGCGCGTCCGCCGACGCGGCCATATCCGCAGCCTCAACCACGACCGCAGCCTCAATCGCAGTCTCAAACGAGGCGGCTGCTACCACCGTAGGCGCAACCGCGGACACCGCCGCAGATACCACGGAATATCGGGCGACCGGCACGGCGGAGGCCGCCCCCACCGAGCCTCCGATACCCGCGCCGGCGGCCCGCGCCGCCGTTCCCGTTGCGGGCGCGGGCGCCGTCGCCGAAGGTTCCACGGACAGCGGCGCGCTTTTTGCGGCCCCGACCGAAGCGGATTCTTCCGAAACGGATTCAGCCGCCGCGGAGTCTGCCGCGGTTGAATCCCCCGCGGCCGATTCAATCGCGGCGGAGCCGGTCGCTGCAGCTGATCCCGCGGCGTATTTAGAGTTCTATGACGTGCAAGGTTCCGTGCGGGATAACGCGGCGCTGATCCGGCGCGTTGCGCGCGCGCACGCGGGCAGAATGACGGATGCCGAATCCTCGGACGAGGGAACGGCATGGCAGATCACGGTCGAAAGCTGCGAGGCCGGGCCGCTGATTCAGGAACTCACCGCGGCCCTCGCGGAACGCGGCGTCAGACTCGACTTTTACGCTTCCGCTGATTTCGTATCTGATCCGGCGCCCGGCGCCGAATCCGCCCCCATAACATTGATTGTGTGGCATTTCTATTCGGATTTTGCACCAAACCCGTAGCTCCCAACAGGCCGCTCGTATTTATATCTGATATGCGGACATTACGGGGGTCTGACCTGTTACCCGTTCTTTTCTTATCTCTTATCTCACGCGACGCAAAAAAATTTTTCTTGACGGCGAGCCGCTTCATGTGGTAGTATGAAATGCTATCTCTTTCTGTGTGTGCAGACACCAGCTTTTAATAATACTACTAAAAGTCTCTGTTGCCACCACTTTATTGAATTTTATTAAATTGATGAGGTGAGTATCTATGGTTCGCGCCACGCAACTGGGCAGGGTCACAAGGATGGACTACTCGAAAATCAACGAGGTCCTTGAGATGCCGAATCTGATCGAGGTTCAGAAGAAATCGTACAAATGGTTCCTCGACGAAGGCCTTCGCGACGTCTTTCACGACGTCTCCCCGATCACGGACTACACCGGAAACCTCGTGCTGGAATTTACGGATTACCTCTTGGAAAACACTCCTAAATACAGCATCGAGGAATGTAAGGAGCGGGACGCGACTTACTCCGCGCCGCTCAAGGCGAAAGTCCGGCTCCACAACCGCGAGACCGGCGAGGTCAAGGAGCAGGAGATTTTCATGGGCGACTTCCCGCTGATGACGGACACCGGGACGTTTATCATCAACGGAGCGGAGCGCGTGATCGTGAGCCAGCTCGTGCGCTCGCCCGGCATCTACTATTCGATGAAATTTGACCGAGCCGGCGGCAAAAAGCTCTATTCCGCGACCGTGATCCCGAACCGCGGCGCGTGGCTCGAGTATGAGACGGACTCGAACGACGTCCTCTCCGTGCGCATCGACCGCACGCGCAAGCTCCACCTCTCCGTCCTGCTCCGCGCGCTCGGCTACGGCACGGACATCGACATCATCAACCTGCTCGGCGAGGACGAGCGGCTTCTGCGCACGCTTGAAAAGGATAGCGCGAAGTCCGTCGAGGAAGGGCTGATCGAAATCTACAAGCGTCTCCGGCCCGGCGAGCCGCCGACGGTCGACAGCGCGCGCTCCCTGCTGAACTCGCTGTTCTTTGACCCGAACCGCTACGACATGGCCAAGTTCGGCCGCTACAAATACAACAAAAAGCTCTCGCTCGCGTCGCGCGTCACGGGCTTTACGGCGCTTGCGAACATCGTCGACGAAAGCTCCGGGGAGCTGCTCGTGAAGGCGGGCGAGGTGATCTCGCGCGAGGCCGCGGAGCAGATTCAAAACTCCGGGATCAACGTCGTCGACCTCACGATCGACGGGCGGCCCGTGCGCGTGATCGGGAATCGGACGGTCGCGTTAAGAGCCCACGTCAGCGTCGATATTCCCGACCTCCCGACGACCGACAAGGTGAGCTGGGACGTGCTGCGCGACATTTTGGCAAAGGCGCAAAAGCCCGCCGAACTAAAAAAGGCGATCCGCGACCGCTATGACGAGCTCGTTCCAAAGTATGTGACGCCGGACGATATTCTCGCGTCCCTGAGCTATCTGATCAACCTGAACTACGACATCGGCACGACGGACGACATCGACCACCTCGGCAACCGGCGGCTGCGCTCGGTCGGCGAGCTCCTTCAAAACCAGTTCCGCATCGGGCTTGCGCGCATGGAGCGCGTCGTGCGCGAGCGCATGACGATCCAAGACATCGACATCGTGACGCCGCAGGCGCTGATCAACATCAAGCCCGTCACGTCCGCGATCAAGGAATTTTTCGGGTCGAGCCAGCTCTCCCAGTTCATGGGGCAGACGAACCCGCTCGACGAACTGACGCACAAGCGCCGCCTTTCGGCGCTCGGGCCGGGCGGTCTCTCCCGCGAGCGCGCGAGTTTTGAGGTGCGCGACGTCCACCACTCGCACTACGGCAGAATGTGTCCGATCGAGACGCCTGAAGGCCCGAACATCGGCCTGATCGGCTCGCTCAGCACGTTTGCGCGCGTCAATGAATACGGCTTTATCGAAGCCCCTTACCGCAAGGTCGATCAGGCGCGCGGCGTCGTGACCGAACAGATCGACTACCTGACCGCGGACAAGGAGGATATGTTCATCGTCGCGCAGGCGAACGAGCCGCTCGACGCGGAGGGCCGCTTTGTGAACAAGCGCGTCGTGATCCGCTATCAGGACGAAATTCTGGAGGTCGACAACACGCGCGTCGACTACATGGACGTCTCGCCGAAAATGCTCGTCTCGGTCGCGACCGCGATGATCCCGTTTCTCGAGAACGACGACGCGAACCGCGCGCTGATGGGCTCCAACATGCAGCGGCAGGCCGTGCCGCTGATTAAGCCGGAGTCCCCGATCATCGGGACTGGGATCGAGTATAAGGCGGCGCGGGACTCGGGCGTCGTCGCGCTCGCGCGAAACGACGGCGTCGTCGACAAGGTCAGCGCAAACGAGATCGTGATCCGCACGGGCAACAACAAGCGCGACGTCTACCGGCTGCTAAAGTACATGCGCTCCAATCAGGGGACCTGCATCAACCAGCGCCCCCTCGTGCGCAAGGGCGACGCCGTAAAAAAAGGCGAAGTGATCGCCGACGGCCCCTCGACGGACAAGGGCGAAATCTCGCTGGGCCGCAACATTCTGATCGGCTTTATGACATGGGAGGGCTACAACTACGAGGACGCGATCCTGATCAGCGAAAAGCTCGTGAAGGAGGACGTGTTCACTTCGATCCACATTGAGGAATACGAGGCGGAGTCGCGCGACACAAAGCTCGGGCCGGAGGACATCACGCGCGACATTCCGAATGTCAGCGAGGACGTGCTAAAGGACCTCGACGAGCGCGGCATCATCAGAATCGGCGCGGAGGTGCGCGCGGGCGACATTCTGGTCGGCAAGGTGACGCCCAAGGGCGAGACGGAGCTGACCGCGGAGGAACGGCTGCTGCGCGCGATCTTTGGCGAAAAGGCGCGCGAGGTGCGCGACACTTCGCTGCGCGTGCCGCATGGCGAGGCCGGAATCATCGTCGACGTCAAGGTGTTCACGCGGGAGAACGGCGACGACCTCTCACCCGGCGTCAACCAGCTCGTCCGCGTCTACATCGCGCAGAAGCGCAAAATCTCGGTCGGCGACAAAATGGCCGGGCGGCATGGCAACAAGGGCGTCATCTCGCGGATTCTGCCGGAGGAGGACATGCCGTTCCTGCCGGACGGGACGCCGCTGGAAATCGTGCTGAACCCGCTCGGCGTGCCTTCGCGCATGAACATCGGGCAGGTGCTTGAGGTCCACTTGGGCTACGCGGCAAAGGCGCTCGGCTGGAAGATTTCAACGCCGGTGTTCGACGGCGCGACGGAAGAAGACATCATCGAGACGCTCAAGCTCGCGCATCTCGACGCGGACGGCAAGAGCGTCCTGTACGACGGGCGCACGGGCGAGCCGTTTGACAACCGCGTCACGGTCGGCTATATGTATTATTTGAAACTCGCGCATCTTGTCGACGACAAAATCCATGCGCGCTCGACGGGCCCATACTCGCTCGTGACGCAGCAGCCGCTCGGAGGCAAGGCGCAGTTCGGCGGGCAGCGCTTCGGCGAGATGGAGGTCTGGGCGCTCGAAGCCTATGGCGCGTCCTACACGCTGCAGGAGATTCTGACCGTAAAATCCGACGACATCGTGGGCCGCGTCAAGACCTACGAGGCGATCGTGAAGGGCGAGAACGTGCCGGAGCCCGGAATCCCGGAGAGTTTTAAGGTGCTGATCAAAGAGCTGCAGAGCCTCGCGCTCGACGTCAAGGTCTATTCGGACGAGCGGGAGGAGATCACGATCAAGGAGTCGGTCGAAGAAGAAATCACGACCGGCGCGCTGGATGTGAATATGGAAGGCACGGAGGACGCGCCGCCGGCCTATCTGGGTGGCTTTCCCGCGGTGGCCGTGGGCGTGGGCGACCTGTTCATTCACGACGAGGAGGCGGTGCTGGACGCCGCGTTTGAGGACGACGACGTCGGGCTCGTCGACGACGACGACGAGGACTTGGGGCCGGGGATCGACGAGATTCTGCGCGGCGGGGACAACGTCTTGGACGTGGACCTCGGCGTCGATCTCGACATTGACGGCGAGGGCTTTGAGGACATCGGCGTCGACGACGGTTTTGAGGACGACGCGGGCGCGGAGGAACTCCCTGTGATGGAAGCGGCCGTTGACGCGGCTGCGGTTGCGGAGATCGAAGCCGAGATCGCGGCCGCGGCAAAGGGGCGTGCGAATGCGAGCGCGGCCGCAAGCGCCGGTGCGAGCGCGACCGCCAGTTTGAGCGCGAGTGCGGGCGCGGAAGCCGCCCCGGCGGAGACCGGAACAAAAAAGGCGACCTCCGGCAAAGCGTCCGGCGCCGCCAAACCGGCAAAATCGCGGTCAAAAGCCGCGAAGGCCGCGAAAGCCGCGGAGAACACGGCTCAGGGGACGGAGGAAACGGCTCAAGCCGCGGAGGGCGGCGGAGCTCAGACGGACGCCGAAGGACCGGTCGCAACGGACACGAGTGTCGAAGTTCCGGCCGCGGCGGATACCGCGGCTTCGGTATCGGCGGACGTGGAAACTCCGGCGGAACCGGCCGCTGTGAGCGCCGAAGCGCCGGCTGAGACGGCTGTTGCAAGCGCCGAAGAAACGGCCTTGACGGACATTGAGGCGCCGACTGAACCGACGCCGGACGCAAACGCCGAAGTCCCGGCTGAATCGGCCCATGCGAGCGCCGAACTTCCGGCGCCGCCGGAGTCGGCCCCAACCGAAGTACCGGCTCCGGAATCGGCGGAACCGATTCCCGACGCGAGCGCTGACGCGGGCGCGGCGCCCGCCCCCAAGGCGAAACCCGCCGCGAAAAGCAGATCGAAAAAGAAGCCCGCGGCGGCAGCCGCCCCGGAAGCGCAAGACGCGCCGCCGGACACCGCGCCGGATAGTGCGCCGCCCGCGCCGGACACCGCGCCCGACGCGTAGGCTTCCGCTTGATTACTGAACGCTTTAATCGCGAACCGCTGTATTGGAGGTCACATTATGCTTGAGATGAACAATTTCGACTATATGAAAATCGGGCTCGCTTCGCCCGAAAAGATCCGCGAATGGTCGAAGGGCGAGGTGAAAAAGCCCGAGACGATCAACTACCGCACATTGAAGCCGGAGCGCGACGGCTTGTTCTGCGAGCGCATTTTCGGGCCGACGAAGGACTGGGAGTGCCACTGCGGCAAATATAAGCGCATCCGCTACAAAGGGATCATCTGCGACCGCTGCGGCGTCGAGGTGACGCGCGCGAAGGTGCGCCGGGAGCGCATGGGCCACATCGAGCTTGCCGCGCCCGTATCGCACATCTGGTATTTCAAGGGGATTCCGAGCCGCATGGGCCTGATCCTCGATATGTCGCCGCGTTCGCTCGAAAAGGTGCTCTACTTCGCGGCCTACGTCGTGATCGACCCCGGCACGACGACGCTTTCCCAAAAGCAGATCCTGACGGAGAAGGAGTACCGCGAGAACATCGACCGCTACGGCGGGAACTTCCGCGCAGGCATGGGCGCGGAGTCGGTCAAGGAGCTGCTCGCGAGCATCGACCTCGATGCGCTCTCGGCGGAGCTGCGCGAGGAATTAAAGGAAGTCTGGGGCCAAAAGCGCGTCCGCGACATCAAGCGGCTTGAGGTCGTCGAGGCGTTCCGGCTCTCCGGCAACTGCCCGGACTGGATGGTGATGGACGTCGTGCCCGTGATCCCGCCGGAGCTTCGCCCGATGGTGCAGCTCGACGGCGGCCGCTTCGCGACCTCCGACCTGAACGACCTCTACCGGCGCGTGATCAACCGCAACAACCGCTTAAAGCGCCTGCTCGACCTCGGCGCGCCGGACATCATCGTCCGCAACGAAAAGCGGATGCTGCAAGAGGCGGTCGACGCGCTGATCGACAACGGCAGGCGTGGCCGCCCCGTCACGGGCCCCGGCAACCGGCCTCTCAAATCGCTCTCCGACCTTTTAAAGGGCAAGCAGGGCCGTTTCCGCCAGAACCTGCT
>JAITSR010000420.1 GCA_031287655.1 Clostridiales bacterium | reverse complement strand
CAGCTCCTCCCGCGGGCGGACGCTCCTTGCAGCCGCCGCGCCCAGCTTGCGCCGCGAGACCGCTTCCTCGATCTGCGGCCGCTTTTCCTCAAGGGCCGCGAGCGCGGCGCGCTTTTCGGCAAGCTCGTCAAACCGCCGGTTTTCCTCCCGCGCGAGCGCAAGCTCCGCCGCGAGCCGCGTCCCCTCCCCGCGCAGCTCCGCGAGCCGCTCGGCCGCGGCGCGCAGCGCCCCGTCTTCCCACGCGAGCAGGTCGCGCAGCGCGTCCGTCAATTCTCGAGCCGCGTGGATGTCCTTTGTCTCGCGCCAATTTTTCACGCGGAGCGCGGGGGAGAGGGAGGGGGGGGCGTCTACGGCGTCGCCGAGAGTGCCATTGGCCGCGTCGTCCGTGTCGTCCGCGCCGATAGCGCCGTCGTCCGCGTCGTCGTCGCAGGCGATTCCCTCCGCGTATTGCAAAAAGCGCCGCTGTTCTTCCTCAAAGGCGCGGCGGAGCGCGGCGGAGCGCTCTTTTAACCGCTCCTGAAAGTCCTTGAAGCGCCCCGTGTCAAAAATACGCCGCAGGATCACGGAGCGGTCCTTTGTGTCGCTGAGCAGCAGCCGCAAAAAGTCGCCCTGCGCGACCATCACGATCTGGGAAAACTGATCGCGGTTGATGCCGAGGATTTCCTCGACTTTTTCCGTGACCGCGCGCGCCCCGTTGACCGTTGAGCCGTCCGGCAGCGTCAGTTCCGCGCCCGCGGGCTCCCGCGTGAGACCGCCCCCGCGCGCCTTTGGGCGGTAGTATTCGGGGTTTCGCTCCACTAGGTAGGCGCGGCCCTGATATGTAAAATCGAGCCGCGCGAACGTCTTGGCCGAAACGTCCGCAAAATCGCTGCGGAACATCGCGCCGAGGCGTTCCCGGCCGCTCGCCTCGCCGTATAGGGCAAACGAGATCGCGTCAAAGATCGTCGTCTTTCCCGCGCCGGTGTCGCCGCAGATCAAATACAGGCCGCCCGACCCGAACGCGGAAAAATCAATCGTCTGCTCGCCCGCAAAGGGCCCGAAGGCGCAGAGCGTCAGGCGCGTCGGCTTCATGACGCGCTCCCTTCCGGGGGTTCGGCCCGATCCGCGGCGGCATTTTCGTCCCCGCCCGCTTCCGCGTCCGGGCTTTCGTCCGCTTCTGCGTCCGCGTCGGGCTCCAAAAGCGCCCGAACCGTATTTTTTTGCTTGTCCCGCATCGGCGCGCCGTTCTGCGCCGCGAAAAAATCCTCAAACAGCGCGAGCGGTGTCGCGCCGCCGGGGTCTGCCGCGCCGCCCAAATCGGGGTCCGCCTGCGTGCGCGCGTTTTCAAACGACAATTCCATCACGTTCGGGTAGACGGTACGGAGCTTGCCGAGCGCGTCGATGATTTCATCCTCGTCGGTCAATGTGACGTGGAGGTAGTCGCGCGTATTCCCGGCGGCGGACACGTCACGGCTCAGCAGCGCGGCGAGCGGCCCTTTGACGCGGCGCATATCACGGAGCGGCGTGAGCGGGAGCGGCGTGACCGTAAGCTCGCCCTTGGCCCGGAGTTCGACGAGCAGGGCGGCTTTGCGATGGCTGCACTCAGAAAATGAATATTTAAGGGGCGAGCCCGCGTAGCGTATGTGCTCCGCGCCGACGCGCTGCGGGCCGTGCAGATGGCCGAGCGCCGCGTAATCAAAGCGGTCGGCAATGCCGGAGGTGAAAACGTCCACGCTGTCGAGCCCACCGGTGAGTTCCCGTTCGGAGTCCGAGCGCTCGGGATCGTCGCCGCCCGCACAGAAAAATTGGTGGGCGACCAGCACATTGCGCGTCCCTTTATATATGTTCCCGTTCTCAGCGGCATCGATCCCCGCCGGGTCGATCCCCATGGCTTCGATCACGACGCGCACGGCGTCACTGCTGTTCTCAATCGCGTCCGCCGTCTCCGCGTAAAATCGCCGCACTGCGGACGGCCTGATGAAGGGCAGAAGATAAAAACGCACCGCGCCGTATTCGTCCGCGCAGGTGACGCGCCGCATTTGACCGTCAAAGAGACCGTATAGATACACGTTCCGGTCTTGTAAAATGCGGCTCGCAAAGCCGAGCCGCTCAGGAGAGTCGTGGTTCCCGCTGATGACGATCACGGCGGGCGGCTCATAATTCCCGCCGCCGTCTGCACCGGCCCCGGCTCCGCGCCCACTGCCGTCACCGTCGCCCTCAGCGCCGGCTCCGCGCTCACCGCCATCGCCCGCACCGGCTCCGCGCTCACTGCCATCGTCCGCGCCGCCCGCGAGCGCCGTCAAAAAGCGGTCGAATACCCGCACGGCCTCCGGGCCGGGGAGCGTCTTATCATAGACGTCCCCGGCGATCAGAACCGCCTGCGGCCGGTGCGCGCGGACGTACCCGAGCACCTGCTCGAGAACATACTCCTGATCCTCGAGCATCGAAAAAGCATTCACGCTCTTTCCGATATGCAAATCAGCCAAGTGCAAAAATTTCAAAACGGCGCCCGCTTACAGCAGCGGCAGGATTTCGGTGAACGACGACCGAATGATGTCGTTTGCCGTATACTCCCTGTGCGAGGTCAGCGTGATCACCGCGTCTTTGTCCGGAATCACGATCGAGAACTGGCCGTACATGCCGTCCGCGCGATAGACGCCGGGTTTCGTGCAATTCCAGACCTGATAGCCATAGCCGGAGGCGGATTCCGCGTCGGAGGTCCAGTGGGCGGACGAGACGGTGTCGGTGTGCATCAGGTTCACATAGTCCTCCGACACAATGCGCTTGCCCTCGTATTCCCCTTTGTGCAGGAGCGTCCGGCCAAGGCGCGCGAGCTCGCTCGTATGCAAAAAGAGCCCGGTCGCGGCGACCGTATGCCCCTGCGGGCACGACTGCCACTGGGGGTTGAAGATGTCGAGCGGCTTGAACAGGCGCGGGATCAGATAATCGCGCAGCTTCTGGCCGGAGACCTTTTCCACGACGCGCCCGAGCATGTATGTGCAGAAGTTCGAGTAAAAGAAGTGCTCGCCCGGCCTGCGGCTCAGCGGCTCGCGGAAAAACGCGCCCGCGACGTCTTCCTCGCCCGGAGTCGTCCACGCAAGCTCTTTGCCGGACGCCATGTGCAAAAGATCGGTCAGCGTGATGTCCTCCGTCCCCTTCGCGGCGACGCTTTCGTATTCCGGGAAGAACGAAATCACTTTGTCGGTCAGCTTGAGGCCGCCTTCGTCGCGGCAGATACCGACGCCGACGGATGTGAACGTCTTGCTCGCCGAATAGAGGTTCACAAAGTCGTCATTGCGGAAACGGTGCTCGACGCAGCCCTCCCCCTTTTTGTACACATGTACGCCGTAGACGCACAGATTGCGCTCCGCCGCGGTCATCCGGAACGAATAGAGCAGCGATTGATCCAACATGGCAGTTGCCCTCCTATAAGGAAATTTAGATTCACATCATATCATATCGCCGTGATTTGTACCAAGTTTTTTATGACATATCCTTTTAGCGGCTGACGTGTTCACAATTTCCCGCAAAATAATTATACTTGAAATAATTATAATTTAAAGTATAATCTGTTGCTGTTTTCTTAGTCAAACCCGCGCCTGTGGCGGCTCGTTTTCAGGCGCGTTGCGCACATGGATGAATTTTCCGCTTTTGTCCGGGCCGGGGGGGTCGTCGGACAGATAGATCGAGACGTGGATGCCGTTTTTGCTCAAAAACGCGTCGACGGCCGCTTTCACGTTTTCAAAAACGGGCGCCCCGCCGTCCGCCACAAGCCTGAGCTCCAGTCTGTCCCCATCATGCAGGATCGCCTGAAATATTTTTACCCCCGTTATATTTGAGATTATATTGTCAAGAAAAAGCGGCGCGAACTCAATTTCACCGTCTTCGCCGCGGAATCGAAGCATGTCGCTCGCGCGACCCTCCACCTCCACCCACGGAGACTTTCGCCCGCAGGGGCAGCCCTCGTCGTGATATATGATCCGGTCTGTCACCTCATACCGTATGATCGGTTGAGTAAAGCTGCACAAATTTGTCAAAAGCCATTTGTCCGCGAGCCGCCCCGCCGCTACGGGCTTATTCTCACTGTCGACCGGTTCCATCACGATCCAGTCGTCGTTGATGTGCATATGGCCGCAAGCGCACTCGTTGGCGATGGTCCCGCTCTCCGTACTCGCGTAGCTGTTGACCGGGCGGCGGCCAAAGGCCGCCTGCAAGGTTTTGATCGAATCCTCTGATAAATACTCTCCGCCCGCCAACACGATCAAAGGCGAGATGTTCAGTCTACCCGCGATCTGCTCCTGCGCCAGTGTACACAGCGACGAAGGGTAGCCGCCGAGCATGGCCGGCCGGAAGCGGTTCAGTCGCTCCGTCACCTCCGGCAGGGGCGCAAAGACGTCGAAAAGCTCCATGCCATACCGTTTGACAGGGTTCACGCTCTGTCCGAAGCGCAGCATGCCACTGCTTATATTAAAGCCCACACTGGAGCAGACGACTGCGGCCTTGCAGCGGCGCAGGAAAAACGCCGATCTCTCACGCGCGGTCGGAAAGCCGCGCTCGAGGGCGACCGCGTTCAACACATTGATCATGCTTTTGTCATATAGGAAAACCATCGGAGGTCCGGTGGTACCCGAGGTCTTGAAAACCAGATACTTGTGTAAAAACAGCCGCCCGTTGTTGTCGGGGTCATTCATGAACTCCCGGAGTCCGTCCAGCGAAACGGCCCCGTCCGTCACCCAATCGTCAAAGCGCTCCATCAGACCGGTCTTTGTCGTAACAGGCAGGTCGCCGAGTTCAAAATCGTCGCCCAAACCGGCAAATAATTCTGAAAAAAGCGGGCTGCGCGCCTTCGCGTAATGGACAATCTGCAGAAGTCGCCTGCGCCGGATAGAGACTTTCTGAAACTCGCTCATCCTGCCGTATGCGGCCGTGAGGACGGACGCGGAAATAACGCCGATGCGATCAGTGGTTTTCACAATGATATGGTCCCCCAAAAAATATGTTTTTTTAGTCAAACCCGCGCCTATGGCTGCCCGTTTCCAGGCGCGTTGCGCACATGGATGAATTTTCCGTTTTTGTCCGGGCCGGGGGGTTCGTCGGAGAAATAGATTGAGGCGCGGATGCCGTTTTTGCTCAAAAGCGCGTCGACGGCCGCTTTCGCCTTTTCAAAAACGGACGCCCCGCCGTCCGCTACAATCCTGAGCTCCAGTCTGTCCCCATCGTGAAGGATCGCCTGAAACAATTTTACCCCCGCGATATTTGAGATCAAACTATAGAGCAAGAATGGTGAAATCTGAATTTCACCGTCTTCGCCGCGGAATCGGAGCATGTCGCCCGAGCGGCCCTCCACCTCCACCCACGGCGACGTCCGCCCGCAAGGGCAGCCCTCGTCGTGGTATATGATCCGGTCGGTCATCTCATACCGTATGATCGGCTGAATACAGCTGCACAAATTTGTCAACAGCCATTTGTCCGCGCGCCGCCCTCCCGCCACGGGCCTGTTTTCACTGTCGACCGGCTCCATCACGATCCAGTCGTCGTTGATGTGCATATGGCCGAAAGCGCATTCGTTGGCGACGGTCCCGCTCTCCGTACTCGCGTAGCTGTTGATCGGGCGGCGGCCGAATGCCGCCTGTAAGGTTTTGATCAAATCCTCGGATAAATGCTCCCCGCCCGCCATCACGATCAATGGCGAGACGTTCAATCTGCCCGCGAGCTGCTCTTGCGCCAGTGTATACAGTGCCGAGGGGTAGCCGCCGAGCATGGCCGGCCGGAAACGGTTCAGCCGCTCTGTCAGCTCCGGCAGGGGATCAAAAATGTCGAAAAACTCCATACCATACCGCTTGACAGGGTTCACACTCTGTCCGTAGCGCAGCATGCCGCTGCTTATATTATAGCCTACACCGGAGCTGACGACCGCAGCCTTGCAGCGGCGCAAAAAAAACGCCGATCTCTCACGCGCGGTCGGTAGTCCCCGATCGAGGGCGATCGCGTTCAACACATTGATTCCGCTTTTGTCATACAGGATCACCGCCGGGGGGCCGGTGGTGCCC
>JAITSR010000375.1 GCA_031287655.1 Clostridiales bacterium | reverse complement strand
GACGAGTGCAGATCAGCCCAGTTGTAAACCGACCGCTCAATGACATTTTTGTGAGCGCTTTCGCGGTTATCGCCCTCCATTGCCTGCGCTTGCATTTCCGCCGCGGCTTGCCCTGCGTCTGTCCTGCAGTTCAAATCAAGCCGCTCTTGCTTTTCAGAAACGTCATCAACCGGAAGCTCGCTGTTGCGAATCTCCGCTTCGCGCACCGGAATACCGATCGACGCGCTCAGCAAATCAATCAAGCCCGGCTTCGCGTCAGGATGAATCATTATTGACCGGAACACGCGGTCGTCGCTCGGTGGAAGTATGTCGGGGATAATAATTTCGTTGTCTCTGTTCTTCATAGTTTTACTATAGCATGATCGTTTCTGAAAAGCAACGAAAAACTGTGTGGTCTGAGTTGTTACGATCAATCCCCGGCGACCTCGCAGAGGCCGTTGGGTGTGCGGCGGATCAGGCCTTTTAGTTCGAGCTTTATGACCGCCGCGCCGACCTCGCGCGCGCCGAGCCCGCCCAGCGCCGCGAGCGCGTCGTGGTCCAGCGGCCCCCGGTCCCGCAGGAGCCGCGCAAGATCGCGCTCCGGCCCGTCGAGCGCCTCGATCCGCTCCGTCAGGCCCGCGGCGCGCGCGGCGGTCAGCGCTTTCGCGCTCGCGGCGGCAGTCGCGCTCGGCGGCGGTCCTGTCCACGGCCCGCCGTCAAAATAGGGGTTCAGCGCGAACACGACGTCCTCCGCCGAGGTCACAAGGCCCGCGCCGTCTCTCAGCAGCGCGTTTGTGCCGCGGCTCAGCGGGCTCGTGATGTTGCCCGGCGCCGCAAAAACGTCCCGCCCCTGTTCGCCAGCGAGTCCCGCGGTAATCAGCGCGCCGCTTTTCTCCCCCGCCTCGACGACGAGAACGCCGAGCGACATCCCGCTGACAAGCCGGTTGCGCTGCGGGAAGTGATACGACAGCGGCGGCGTACCCGGCGGATATTCAGAATAGACCGCGCCGCGCCGCAGCACTTCTTCCATCAAGCGGCGATTGCTCGCGGGGTACGCCTGTTCGACGCCGCAGCCCAAAAACGCGATGGTCTTTCCGCCTGAGGCGATCGCCTCCGCGTGCGCGGCCGCGTCAATACCCATCGCGAGGCCGCTCGCGATCGTAAAACCGTAGGCGACAAGGCCGGATACGAGCTTTTTTGTGACCGCAAGGCCGTAGGCGGACGGATGCCGCGCGCCGACGACCGCGACCGCGCGCTCCCCGGGCGCCGCCGGGCGCTCCCCGCGCATAAAGAGCACCGTCGGCGGGTCGGCGATCTGCCGGATATGCTCCGGATAGCGCGCGTCCTCCGGCGTGACGATCTCAATCCCGCGCGCCCGCAGCGCTGCGACCCGCTCATCCAGCCCCGCGCGGGCCGCCGGGTCCGTAAGCTGCGCGACCGCCTGCCGACTTAGAAAGCCGAGCCTGGCAAAGACGCCTGTCGGCTGCCTCCAAACCTCATAGGGGTTTCCGAACAGATCCGTCAGGGCTTTTGCCGTCCGCGCGCTGACCCCCGCCAGCGTCCCGAGCCACAGCCAATACTTGACGTCCGCCGCCACATTCATACGAACGACCAAACCTTTCTCTTACGCAGTGTACCAGTCGCCCCGGTCAAAGCTGCGGTAGCCGATCGCCTCGGCGATATGGTCCTCCCGGATCGCGTCCGAGCCCTCCATGTCCGCGATCGTCCGCGCGACCTTCAATATCCTGCCGTGCGCCCGCGCCGAGAGGGCGAGCTTTTCATACGCCTGCCGCAGCATCTCCCGCGAGCCGCCGTCGAGCGCGCAGAACCGCTCGATCAGCCTCCCCTCCAGCTGCGCGTTCGAGTATATTTTCATTCCCGCGTAGCGCTCCTTTTGGACGCGCCGCGTGTTTTCGACACGCTCCCGGATCGCGTCGGAGCCCTCGGACGCGCCGCCACCCTGATAGAACGCGCTGTACTCGGGCAGCCGCACCTCGATCTGGATGTCGATCCGGTCGAGCAGCGGGCCGCTGATCCTGCCGAAATAGTTCTTGATCTCGGTCGGCGTACAGGTGCAGGCGCGCCTGCTGTCGCGATAATATCCGCATTTGCACGGGTTCGCCGCGCAGATGAACGTCGTGCGCGCGGGGTACGTCACCTTGGAATTGACGCGCGAAACCGTGACGCAGCCGTCCTCGAGCGGCTGGCGCAGCGCGTCCAGCACATGCAGGCCAAATTCCGGCAGCTCGTCCAAAAAGAGCACGCCGTTGTGCGCGAGGCTGATCTCGCCGGGTTTTGGCAGCTTGCCGCCGCCGCTCAGACTCGCCGCGGACGCGTTGCTCAACGGATTTCGGAACGGGCGCGTCGACACGAGCGAGACGCCCGGCGGGAGGGTTCCCGCGACGCTGTGGATCATCGTGATCTCAACCGACTCATCATAGGTCAGGGAGGGCAATATCGAAGGCAGCCTTTTTGCGAGCATCGTTTTTCCCGAGCCCGGCGGCCCGATCATCATACAGTGATGCCCGCCCGACGCCGCGATTTCCAGCGCGCGCTTCGCCTTTTCCTGCCCCTTGACGTCGGAGAAGTCAAAGAGCGTCGAGCGCTCCGCCGTAAGCAGCCCACGCGTGTCGACATCGGCGCGCGGAACTCTCCGCTCCCCGTTCAGATGTAAGGCCAGCTCTGCAAGGCCGCGGACCGGAAAGACGTCGAGCCCCTCGACGACCGCCGCCTCAAGCGCGTTCTCAAAGGGGACGACCAACTCCGCAAAACCCGACGCCCGCGCGCGGAGCGCCATCGGCAGCACGCCGTTGACGGGCTTTAGCGCGCCGTCGAGCGACAGCTCTCCCAAAAAGCCGATCCGCCCCCGCTCCGGGATTTGAACCTGCCCGGTCGCGTGCAAAATGCCGACCGCGATCGGCAGGTCGAACGACGAGCCCTCCTTGCGCACGAACGCGGGCGCGAGGTTCACGGTGACGCGCCGGAGTGGGAACTCGAAGCCGGTGTTGCGGATCGCCGCGCGGACGCGCTCTTTGGACTCCCGGACCGCCATGTCCGCGAGTCCGACGATTTCAAACGCCGGGATACCGCGGCTGATGTCGACCTCGATTTCAATGTCGAAGCCCGTAATCCCGTGCAGTGAAAAACTGTGAATTTTCGATAGCATACAATCGCCCCTTTGCCGTTTTACGAGTGGCAAACAGATTTTTGTCTGGCATTATATGCTATTTTATACCATTTATTTCCATTTGTAAAGAGAAAACTCTTTAATTGCCGGAATCGGCCTCAGTGCGGATTTTTCGGATTTCGTCAAGGAAAGTCTCTACGTCGCTGAACTCGCGGTAGACGGACGCGAAGCGCACATAGGCCACTTGGTCGAGTCTTTTCAGCTTGCTCATCAAAAGCTCGCCGATGCTCCTTGACGTGACCTCGCGCTCCAATTCGTTTGAGAGCTGCGTCTCAATCTCGTCGATCAGGCTGTGCATTTTGTCGGCGGGGACGGGACGTTTTTCGCACGCGCGGACGATCCCGCGCAGCAGCTTTTCGCGGTTGAAATACTCGCGTGAATTGTCTTTTTTGATCACGACGAGCGGGAGAATCTCCACCTTTTCATAGGTCGTGAACCGTTTTTGACAGCGGGCGCACTCGCGTCGGCGGCGGACGGTCGCGCCGTCGTCGGTCGGCCGCGAATCCACGACCTTATCCTCCTGATGACTGCAATACGGACACTTCATATGACCTCTATTCGCTTTGCGACCGCCCGGCGGGGCCGCCTATTTTCTGAACTTGTTGCGAAGGAACGTCGGAATGTCAATATCGTCGAGGTCCGCGGCGGGCTGCCCCTGCTGCTGCGGCTGGCGCTGCTGACCGCCCTGCGCCGCCTGCTGGCGCTCCGTAAAACCGCGGCGCGGCGTCTCGTCCGCCCGGCCCGCGCCATGCTGCGGCTGCACGGGCCGCGGCCCGCTCCCGCCCGCTTCCGCCTGTCCGCCCGGCGCGCTCTGCCCGCCCGGCGTGGGCTGTCCGCTCAGCTGGGACTGCGGAGGCGCTTCGTCGTCGTTAAAAAACGTGCGCATTTGCGGCCTTTCGATGCGCTCCGGCTTTCTTGAGGCGGGCTTTTCAAAACCGGTCGCGATCACGGTGATCACCATATCGTCGTTCAGGGATGCGTCGATCGACGCGCCGAAGATGATGT
>JAITSR010000345.1 GCA_031287655.1 Clostridiales bacterium | reverse complement strand
GTTGTGGTCGTGGGGGCGACAGGGGTTGCTGTGCCGGGCGCCGTTGTAGTCGTGGCAGCAGGCGCCGTCGTGGTTGGGGCGACTGTTGTTGTGGTCGTGGTTGGAGCGATCGTCGTCGTCGTGGTTGGGGCGACCGTGGTTGATGTGACGGGCGCCGTTGTAGTCGTGGTCGCGGGCGCCGTCGTGGTCGGGGCGACCGTCGTCGTGGTCATCGGCTGCGTCGTCGTGGTCGTCGTTGTGGTCGTGGTCGTTGGGGCGACCGTCGTTGTGGTGGCGGGCGATCCCGTGGATTCCGCGGACGCTGCGGCAACCGTCGTCGACGCGGGTGCGGCGGATGTCAGAGCCTCCGCTTCGGCTTCCGTCAGCACACGCGGCTCGTCGCCGTCCAGTGAAATCACGCGGCTGCCTTCCTCTCCGCCGTCGGCGCCCTCCGCGAGCAGAATCTGGCCGCCGGACAGCATCTGTTCCGCCCGGATCCGATCCGCCTCCGCAAGGATCTGCGCCTCGCCGACAAAGGCGAGCGCCCCGACGCGATACAAGTATAAAGAGTAAATCAGAGATGCGCAAATCAGCCCAATCCCAAAACCCAATATGACACTTTTTATACTAAGACCTTTCATAATAAAACGATACCTTTATAATTCCGCGTCGGACAGAAACCCGTCGCGCAGTCCCAGTACCAACGCGACCTCGCCCCTGCCAATGTTCAGCTTCCGGGCGATCTCCGCCTCGTCCATTCCATCCTCCGCGTATTTTATCACATCCACGCACTTTCTGTTTCGGGAGAGCGTCGCCTGCCGCCGCTCTTTTCGGCGGTCGGCCCGCTCCGCAACCGGAAAGAGAATCACGGGAGCGGGAACAAACGTCTCGTCCCGCCTTCCGAACGCCGCCTGCGCTTCCGCCTGCATTTCGGACGGCGCGGGGGCGGCGTTCGGAACCGCGCGCGGCCGTGCGCCGGACTTTAAGCGATACGTTTGCGCCTTTTTGGAATCCGCGACGCGATAACGGACGGAGCGCCGTCCGTGCGCCGTATTGTCAACGCGGCCGGCATGGTCCGCGGGCGCGCCCGCTTTGTCAACCGCGCCGACTTTGCCGGCCGCGCGTTCAAGCGTCTCCCCGAGTTTTTCGATCACTTCGCCGACTTCGGAGCTCTTGCTGTCAATCCGCGACAGAATATAGTCCGAGAAGTTATTCAACTCGTTGACCATCAGCTCCGCGTCGCCGATGATCGAAAGCAGTTCCTCTTTTTCCTCCGCCGCGCGTTCAAGGAGCTTTTTGCCCTTGCGGTAATCCCGCGCGAACAACAGGACGGACATCAGCACAAAGGCCATTCCGACAATCAGCAAAATAAAAAAAATCGGGCCATTCATATGACCATTCCTTTCTGCAAAAGGCACAAAACGGTATGAAACTCTCCGCCTCCAAACAAATGCAACAATTTGACCGCTATAAGGAACTGTTCAAAAATAACTTGCGCGTTATCGCTTGTCTTTTTGCTCGCATACTTTGTTGTCGTCGCCTTTCATACATATAGTATGCGCGGCTCCTCCGCCTCGAATGCGAGCAAAAATCCTTCACGCTACTCACGCAACTTATTATCTCTCAGTTCCTAATCCACCCGCTATAATCCGCCGCCGCAATCGGCGGCTATAATTTGATGTCAATATGGCCGACAGGCCCGCCGACTTGTCCCGTTGAGCGTCCTCCGGCCTTTTGCCCGGCTTCCCTCGCGCGCCGCTTCTTCCGGCGCTCCGCTTCCTCGTCGCGCTCGCGTTTTTCCCGCAGCGTGACGGCCTGCACGTCTTTTTTCGCGTGTACCTCACGCGTCTCCGCCTCGACCATCGTCCGCGCGCTCTCCGCTCCCTGCTGCGCCGCAAGGAGCTGCCGCTCCGTTTCGCTGCCCTGCATCCGCGCGACCTCAGTCATTTTGGGTACCATCACCTGCATATCCAACGGTGTTATGGCCATCCCGCCGCCTCACCCTCTCAATCAGAACGGGGCGACCCTGATGTCGTCGCCGTCGCTCTTTAGCGTACAGTACTTAACGTCCTCCTTGAGCACGAGGTTGTTGTTCGCGATTGAAACCTTCACTCCGACAAAGATCGTGCCGCTCGCCCGGATAAAGCCGCGCACACTCTCTTTAACCTTTTGCTCGATCGAGTCGTGTTCTTCGCGCAGTTTCCCGAGCCTTTCCGAGTGCTCGTCATGGATCTGGCGCGTGCGGTCGAAAATCAGCGCCTTTTCCGGCGTCAAAGCGCCCGCCGTCTCGAGCTTTTTGAACATCGCGAGCGCCTGCTGCACCTTTTTTATCTCGCTCTCAATGGTCTGAATCTCAGCCTTCAGGTCTTTTAACCGATCGTTCAGCTTAGGGTCGCTGCCGACCTCAATCTCCGTGATCGTCGCAAACTGCGAGCCGATCGTAACGGCCTTGACGTACTCGTGCGCCTTTGCGCTGCCGCCGACAAGCAGCCCTTTCTTGCCGATCAGCTCGACGCCGATGCCCGCGCGGACCGTGCTGTGCATAATACACTCCGCCGTGATCTTGCCGCTCGCGGAGATCAGGCTGTTTTCCACGTACTTCGCGAAGATGTCGCCGCCCGCGCGGAGCACGCCGCCGCCCTGCCCGGTCATGCCGCCGTGCAGAATGATGTTGCCCGCCGCCGTGATATTCGCCTTTTCCACGAGTCCGTTGATCGTGACGTCGCCGCCGCTTTGGATCACAAAGCCGCTCAGTACGTTGCCGCGCACGGTCACGCTGCCCGGAAAATGAATGTTGCCCGTCGAAAAATCGACGTCCTTTTGCACCTCAAATTCCTGCAGGACATCCATGTTCGGGCCGTTGCGCTTCAACTGCCCGTCGAGCGCCGCGACCAGCGAAGCCCCGTCCGGACCGGGCTGGACGTTCCTGCCCCTCGGCGTCGGCGCGGGTCTCCCCGGTTTTGCGGCAAGCGCCGCGCCCAAGACCGTCCTGCCTTCCTGCCCCTGCGTCGGTGGGTGGACGCGGCACAACTCGTCGCCCTTTTTGACCGGATGTACGATATTCATGTCGTGATAGTCGACGCGGCCGTCCTGCATCACCTTGGGCGCGACGTCCTCCGCAAACTCGATCAGGTACTCCACCCAGCCGTCCTTGCCATGATCCGCGGGCGTCCCCTCCGCAATCAGAACGTCCTCATTGTATACGGGCTCTTTGACAAGCGCGTCGAGCTCCGCCGCCTTGAGACCGTAGACGATATTGTTCTGCTCAAGCAGGGCGTCGATGTCCTCCCTGCGGACGACGCGGCCTTCCGGCGGGATTGAAACCGTCAAAAAAACGCTCATTTTATCCCTGCCGATATACAATTTCAAATACGATGTGTCGATCAACGAACCAATCTCCGCCATGTTCCCTCCTGTGCTGTCAGATGTGTTCCCCGCTATTCCGCGAAATAGGATACATGAGACGAAAGCCTGCCTCGCAGCTTCGAGATCGCCTTCGTATGAAGTTGTGATATCCGGGATTCGGACACCTTCATTATCGCACTGATCTCCTTCAAAGTCAATTCCTCAAAGTAATAGAAGGTGATCACGGTCCTCTCCTTCTCGGACAAATTTTCGATCTCGCTCGCGAGCAGTTCCTTCATTTCCGTAAATTCCGCCTGCTTCGCGGGGTTTTCCGAAATGTCCTCAAAGCTCGGGTCGTCCCCATAGTCGCTGTTCTGCTCGACGACTTCCTCGAGCGACACGAGCGTCGAGATACTCGCGTCGTTTACATATTTTGTAAACTCCTTCATCGAGAGGCCCAATTTGTCCGCAGTCTCCTGATCCGTCGGCGGGCGGCCAAACTCGTTTTCCAGCTCGGTGTACGCCTTTTCCAACTCCTTGCCTTTTTGCCGCAGGGAGCGCGGCACCCAGTCGAGCTCGCGGATATTGTCGATGATCGCGCCCCTGATCCGAAGCGAGGCGTAGGTCTCAAATTTGACGCCCTTGTTCGGGTCGAACTTGTCGATCGCGTCGATCAGCCCGAACACGCCAAAGCTCACGAGATCGTCATATTCGAGGTTTGCGGAAAAATAGATGTTCAGGCGGCCCGCGACATACTTGATCAGGTACGCGTTCTCCGTAATCAGCGTCTCGCGGATCGCCGGGTCGCGCGTCTGCGCGTACTGTCTCCAAAGCTGTTGATGGACCTTCGTGTCGAGTGGCATTTCATTTCCAATCCACCGCGCCCCGTTCGGCGCGGCTTTTCATATTCCTATTAGGTAACACAGCCGACGGCGGTCCCGGTCTAGTTGACGGCGGCGTCTGCCGGGCTTCCGGCGAGACCGTCGACAAAGCCGTCCCCGTTCTCGCCGGGACCGGCCCCAAGGCTTGGGTCCGGCCCGGGTCCCGGATCGGCTCCGTCCGCGGCGGCAGGGTCGAATCCCGGAAGCCCGCCGAGGCCGTCTGCCTCAAGGCCCGCGCCGCCTCCGCCCTCCGCGGCGTCGAAATAGGCCCCGTCCGCGCCTTCCGCGGCGCCGACGCCCGCCTCCGACGCCGCGTCCGCGTCAACGCCTCCGTCGCCCGCGACGTCAATCGCGGCCAACGGGACCTCCTGATAGAGCAGTTCCGCCGCCGAAACGGGCTTTTCGGCCTTCGCCGTGACCTCCTCCATAATGCCGAGGATCGTCCGCTTCAGCAAAAAACCGACGAGGTAGAACACTACCAGAAAAAGACACATATCCTGATAGACCGTCGTGTTTGGAAGTCCCTTCACATAGCCGTAGAGGCCGATCAGGATTGTGAAGAACGCCGATATGATGACCGGGAGATTGTTGATGATTTCCATTACCACCTCATATGGTTTTGGAGCCGTGTCCGATCGTCTTAATCAGCACGGACCCGTCGGTCGAGTACAGTTCAATCGTCCTGCCGTAGTTCGCCCGCACGTCCTCCGCGATCACCGGGATTTTCATCAGGCTGAGCATTTCTTTTGACGCGTCGACGTTCCGGTCCCCGATCCGCATGATGTCAGAGACGTCCTTGAACGCGAACATCTGCGCGCCGCCCGCGAGCTTTGCGACCATCGACGCCCGCTTTGCGCCGATCCTGAGCATCTGATTTACGAGCTCGATGATGCCGGTGTCCGCGAACTTTGCGATGTTCGTGTTATCCCGCGCCTGCTTGCTCGACGGCAGCATGATGTGCGCCATGCCCGATATTTTTGTCGATCGGTCAAAGATTGAGACCCCGACGCAGGAACCCAGCCCGAGCGTCGTCAACATGCAGGGATGCCGCCCGACATTCAGATCCGCCATCCCGACCTTGATAATATCCATTCCCTCAACCTACTCCCAACGCCTTGAGTAAAATACTGTATGAAGCAATGTCCGGGACGAGGAAAAAGTCCCCGCCGACCTTGATATTGTCCTGCGAAAACTCGCTCTCGATGTAGAGCACGCGGTCGCCGACCTTGCCGAACTCGATCGTCAGCACGCTCAGGATCGCCCCGGCCATGTCCAGCGCCATATCCGGCACTTTCGAGCTGATGCTGAGGTTCGTCATCGCGGAGATCGCGCTCAGGTACGAGCTGATCATGATATTGCCGACCTCGCGCAGAGCGGACAGCTCCATCTCGTCAAAGACGCCCGGCTCCTTTCGCTCCTGCGCGACGTTCAGCATCCGGCTGATCACGATCGAGGCGAGGTCGTGCGCCTCTTGAAGGCGCAAAAGGAAAAGGATATTCCCCGTGAGGTCGCCCTGAATCGGCTGCATAATGCCGACGACAAGCGCCTCCTCCCCGCCGACAATCTGCGTGATCTCGTCAAATTTCAATATCCGCACGCGCGGCAGGGAAAGCGCGATCCGCTTGTCGACCAGCTTTGAGAGCGCCGTCGCCGCGGAACTGGAACCGATGTTCCCGATTTCCCGGAACACGTCCAGCTGCATCGCGTTCATCATTTCAACATTATCAGGCAT